>WGMW01000022.1 GCA_016124845.1 Flavobacteriales bacterium | reverse complement strand
CACAAAACAAAACGAAATATTTGTTTCGTATGCAGAGTCGCCAGCATCTGCAATAGGGAAAGAAAAAGCGTGGGAAATAATCAAAAAGCCTATTAAGCTATGAAATATCGGAATCAATCCTTTATAGGGAGACGTACGTTTTGAATAGTAGGTTACGCTGTAGCGGAAACCCAACACCCCGTCATCCACAGTTCTTCCCAATTCCCAACTTCCCTGTTCCAATGGTTTCGTCAGGTCAATGCTAAATCATTTTTTTATCATTTACAAACTATTGTAAAAAAATATGTCAAAATACTCCCGAAACAAACACAGAACCGTTTAATAATTTTTTCATTCGGACCGACCAGCTATCCAACACCATCGTCTCGCTCAGCCATGCCCAAGGCACTCCTTTTGGCATTGCGGACACTCCTTTTGGGCTTGCGGACGGTGCGGTTGGCTTTGCGGAGCGCGCGATGGGCATTGCGTATTGAACCTACAACAATGCTAAATGAACGATTCGTATACCTATGGGAGCAATTCGAGCTACCGACCCCTCCATTCCCTTAACAAACATCTTTCCTCATCCTATCAAGAGTTCCGTTCGTGGTGCTGACAGGTCTTTTGATTTTGTTTATGTTATACCGACATAGAAGATGAATAAAATGTGGAAAGTGAACAAACGTTAAAAAATAGTTTCGTTCATACTAATAATAGTTCCCATAAAGTTATGAGAAAAACATTAAAACTTAACGTCATGAAAAAGCAAGAATCAAAAACCGCATTCAATTTCTCATTTGCAGATCTGGAGCAATTGGGCGACAAGGCTGATGACCTGATGGACCGCGATGCAGCGGAACTATTGGACTATGGAGTGGATGGCACTTACCGCACCGACCTGGCCGCAAAGACACAGGCACTGAAGGACTACCCTACCGATGAAGAACTACAGGGTATTGCAAGCGAGGCCACCGAGAACAAGGACGCTGCTGCCGATGCACTGAAGGTGAGCATCCGAAGCATCATGGTAAGGGTAAAACAGGTATTTCCCGTAGATTCTGCCAAGTACAATCGGTTCGGCACCAAAGGGCTGGACGACATGAGTGACAATGACCTTGTTCGCTGTGGCGGAAGAGTGTCGCGGGTGGCCACACAATATTTGACCGAACTTGGCCCCAAGGGAGTAACGGCCGCCATGATAACCGACCTTGATACGCTCACAACCGCCTTGGATGATGCCATTGATGCACAGGACACTGCCAATCGCGCCCGCCACGTGGCCACGCAGGAACGCGTTGACCTGGCCAACGATCTGTATGCCAATATTGTAGAACTGTTCGACTTTGGAAAAGACCATTGGATAACGCGCAACGAGGCCAAATACAGCGACTACATCATTTACAACGTACCCGGTGGCGGTGCCACCCCGCCCGTAACTGTACTGACCGGAACTGTGGCCCCAAATACAACTGCCAATGTAGCATCCGATATTGCGCCCGATGCGACCATTACGGTAAAGAATACGGGAACAGTTCCTTTCAAAGTATGCGGTAGCGCTACCGCCACTGACCCGTGCGTGGATGGGCAAACGGTCAATGCAGGGGAGCAGGTAGCCGTTACGGGAAACAGTACGGCCAGTGGTCCATTGCCTCCGTTCCTCAATATTTCCAACAGCAGTCCGGACACAGATGCGCAGTACGAAGTGACCATTTCTGGTTAGCTTTAATTTTGCCTCGTGCAAAAACGAATTTCCATCCTGACCGGTGCAGGCATCAGCGCAGAAAGTGGCATTAGCACGTTCCGTGATGCGAATGGACTGTGGGAGAATCACCGCATAGAGGATGTGGCCACACCCGAGGCATGGCACCGCAACCCGCAATTGGTACTGGAGTTTTACAACCTCCGCAGAAAGCAATTGTATGAGGTAGAACCGAATGCAGCTCACTTCGCCATTACCAAACTACAGGATGCATTTGACGTGCAGGTGATCACCCAGAATGTGGACGACCTGCACGAACGTGCAGGAAACTGGAATGTGCTGCATCTGCACGGACAGTTGAAACAGGTTCGAAGTACTGGAAATCCCAATTCGGTCTATGACCTCGAAGGTTGGGAACTGAAAATGGGCGATGTATGCGAACACGGCCATCAACTGCGACCGCATATCGTCTGGTTCGGAGAGGAGGTGCCGAACCTTTATCCTGCCGCGCAGCTTGTTTCCGGATCGGATGCCATTATGATTGTCGGTACATCCTTGAACGTGTACCCCGCAGCGGGGCTTTACCAATATGCGCGGCCCAATGCGCCCATTTGGATCATTGATCCGAAGGCCAACGAACTGGTCTACCCCGAATCGGTGACGGCCATCAATGACAAAGCCGGAGCAACATTGCCCCGGCTTGTCGATTCGCTCCTGAATGGAGAGATTATTTTGTGACCAGCATTTTCTTGGTGCTTATCTCGCGGTCATCAACCGTAAGCATGTAGAAGTACATGCCCGATGGCAGCGTGGAAACATTCAGTTTGAGTGTTCCCTGATTCTCTTTCAAGGCAACCTGCTTTACCAACGAACCGAGCATGCTATACACCTTTATCTCGGCCTTGCGCCATCCTTGCGCCAACGCATAATTGATATTGGCAATGCTGCGAGCAGGATTCGGATAGGATTCGCTTACGCCAGAACGATCGCCCGCAAAAACGTCCAGAATTCCAGCTGGGCTGGCGCTGAAACGTACGGTGGCGCAAACTGAATCGGATTGCACCAATCTGTCATAGAAGCAATAGATCATGGTACTTACGCCTGCGTTGCCATTCGGCTTATAATCGGCATAAAAATCGCTGGCACTCTGGCCGGCCGGAATCGTAAGCGGAGATGGCGAAACCTCAGTCTGTGGTTCGTAGCACTGCACCCAGCAGAAGTAGTTCTGAGACCCGGGAACAGTATCAACAATGGTTCTGCGCACCATCACCTCAATATCATTGGAGCCACTGTTCTCGATAACACCATCAGTCTGAATGACCGATGCATTAACAGCTCCCCAAGGATTGCGATCGAGACTGGATATGGAAAGGTTGTTCTGAGCTTGGACATTCATCCCCAAAATGCTCAACAAGGCCACGTATAGGTATTTCATAATTTCAGGTCGTGTTGTTTAAATGGCGAATTTAAGCAAGCAATATCAAACTTTTGTCGTTGCCGTTGCCCTTAAAAGAATATACTGGTTATTACATTTGATGCGAATTATCAACCTTTAAGGCTACTAACTCTTATTTCGACATGAAAAAAAATCTACTGACTTTTATTGCGATGCTGGGTCTCGGAACCGCTGCTTTCGCCCAATGTCCTTCCGGTGAGACGGAAGTGACCATGACCGTAACCACCGATGCCTACGGCTCTGAAACAACTTGGAGCATCACCGGTCCGGGAGGGAATCCTTCCTATGCAACCGGAGGACCTTACACAGACCAGTCTTCTTCGGGAGCATTTCCACAGACACCCGTTACATTCTGTGTTCCTGATGGAAGCACCATCTACATTACTGTGAATGACCAGTATGGCGATGGTATGTGCTGCGCTTACGGAAACGGGGCTTGGGCAGTAAGCGTTGGTGGTACCGATGTTTCCACCGGTGGTTCTTTTGCCGATCAGGAAACAGCAACGGTTACCCTTGGCACCGACCTTGGCATATCCATGTCAGATATTGCGGCAGTTATCGCACAAGGCAGCACAACCGTTTCCGGTTCGGTAAAGAACAATGGAATCGCGAGCATTACAGGATTCGACCTTTCGTATGCAGTTGACAATGGAACACCTGTTCAACAGTCGTTCTCAAACACCATTGCTCCGGGAGCCACAGGAAGCTTCTCTTTCACTACTCCTTGGAATGCGACTGTTGGTGGACACACCATTGATTATGTGCTTTCTGGAGTGAGCGGAGATGCGGTTGCTGCCAACGACATGTACAGTCAAGATGTGGAAGTGGCCACTCAGAGCGTTCAACGCGTTACGTTGGTTGAGGAATTCACCAGCTCCACTTGTAATCCTTGTGCCAGTTTCAACAGTACGTTCGACCCGACCTTGGTCAGTTTGAACACGAACCAGCCTGGTTCAAACATTGCGGCCGTCAAGTATCAGATGGATTGGCCTTCTCCAGGAAACGACCCAAGCTACAACAGCGATGGTAGCAGCCGAAGAGGTTATTATGATGTTTCAGGTATTCCTTCTCCTTGGTTGGATGGTTCTGAGATGATCTATGGCAATGCTGCCGAGTTGAATGACGCTGCTGCGAAAGCCGCCTTCATGGACATCAACCTGGATGTGACCCGAAACGGAATGGAGATCACGGCTGATGTGGAAGTGACACCATACGCCAATTTCAGCGGAACGCACAAATTGCACATCGTTGCAGTTGAGGAGTACTACGATTACGTTGCCTCCACCACATCGCAGGACGAGTATCATTTTGCTGAGCGCAAGATGCTGCCAAGTGCAAGCGGAACAACCCTCAGTTCCCTCACTGCAGGTGCCGCGCAAAGCGTCAGCAAGAGCTACACGTTCACAGAAACTCCATCTGGCGACCCATCTCAGGGCAGCTACGATCTATGGGAATCATTGAATGGTGTGATTGTAGTGGCGTTCGTTCAGAACAACAGCACCAAGGAGGTGATTCAGGCAGCTTTCAAAAAAGTTCCTTTCGTTCAGGGAATCGCAGAGCTTCCAAGCAATGTTGATGGCATGATCCTTTATCCGAACCCGACATCCAACAACACCACATTGCGCATGGAAATGAATGCTGCCGACAGAGGTACAGTGCGCATTTTCAACGCATTGGGAGCCGTTGTTTACAGCCACAACATCGGCAATCTGAATGTAGGAACGAACAACTTGGTGCTGAACACCGATCAACTTGCAAGCGGATTGTACACCGTGAGCATAGAACTTGAAAACGGAAGAGCAACACGTATGCTTTCAGTACAGAAATAAGATCTGCTTCATATTCGGAGGCCACGGTCAAGTACGGAACGGTATTTGATCTGTGGCCTTCGGATTTTTAGAACTAATATTGAACCATGAAACACGCACTTCTCACCCTTTCCATTCTCCTCACCTGTGTTGCAACACAGGCCCAAGTGGCCAAAAAGAACTGGGACCTTCCCTCAGCCGTGGTCAAAACGCTCGAAGGCAAAAGCTTCGACACCAAGGATTTTGATAACGATGGAAAGCCTATCGTCATCAGTTTCTGGGCCACGTGGTGCAAACCGTGTGTTCTCGAATTGAACACCATTGCCGATGTGTATGAAGATTGGCAGGAAGAAACGGGTGTGAAGCTCATTGCCATTTCCATTGATGATGCGCGGAACACGGCCAAAGTGGCTCCGTTCGTCAACGGAAAGGATTGGGATTACGAGGTTTACATGGATCCCAATGGCGACTTTAAGCGTGTGATGAACGTGAATACCGTTCCACACACGTTTGTACTCAATGGCGACAAGCAGGTGGTCTGGTCGCACAATGCCTATGTGGTTGGCGATGAAGAACACCTTTACGAGGTGGTGAAGGAGAACGCTGGCAAATAATCCCTTTTTCGAATTCTCATCTCCAGTATGTTCAGAAACCGCTTACTCACAACGGTCATTTTCTGTTCAGTATTCGGTTTGGCCGAAGCGCAGGAATCGGGCAAATGGGGCGAAATTCACGGCAACGTGCAGTTCGATGCCCAGTATTACAATCCCGATACGATCATTGGCGCGCCTCCCGTTCCGGAGAAATTGCTGATGAACGGTTTCACCAACCTGATCTACACCAAAGGAAAGTTTCAGGTTGGAATGCGCTATGAGAATTACCTCAATGCCATTTTGGGTTTCGACAGGCGCTACCAAGGACAGGGAATCACGTATCGCTATGCCACGTTCGATGCCGACTTCCTCACCATCACCGTAGGTAACTTTTACGAACAGTTCGGTTCGGGAATGATCCTACGGGCCTACGAGAACCGCGGATTGGGTTACGATAACGTTTTTGATGGTGCCCGTGTGAAAGCGCATGTGCTGGGCGGTGTCCGTTTGATCGGCCTCATCGGTAAGCAGCGTTCGTTCTTCACGTATGGCGAAGGAATTGTACGAGGTTTTGATGGGGAAATTGCACTGAACGAAACGTTCAAGGCCTTGGCCGAAACCAAGTTCCGAGCCACCTTCGGAGGAAGTTTCGTAAGTAAATATCAGAAAGACGATGACCCGGATTTCAACCTGCCGCAGAACGTTGGTGCCTGGGCTGCCCGCACCAACCTCATCTATGGCAAATGGAATCTTTCGGCCGAATATGTGAGCAAGATCAACGACCCGCAGGCGACAAACGTGCTGAGCGTTAACGGAGAACTCCATAAGAACTACAATCCTGGAAATGGGTTGTTGGTCACGGCAGCCTACTCGCAAAAAGGACTTGGCGTGGTGGTGGGTGCCAAGCGCATCGACAACATGGATTTCCGCTCAGACAGGACCGCCTCTGGTTTCAACCTGAACATCAATTATCTGCCAGCCCTTACCAAGCAGCATACTTATCAGTTGGCGGCCAGCCTCTATCCGTATGCTACCCAACCCAATGGCGAATGGGCGTTTCAGGGCGAGGTGAGCTATAAGGTCCCGAAGAAATCGAAACTGGGAGGAAAATACGGTATCAATCTGTTGCTCAACTATTCGGAGGTGCACGGACTGGTGAACACCATCAATGCCGCAGAAAGCGGGTACACCAATAAGTATTTCCAACTGGGCGATCTGTATTTCCGAGACATCAATTTTGAGATAAACAAGAAGTTCAGCAGCAAATTCAAAATGGTGGCCAAATACCTCAACATCACCTACAACAAAGACGTGGTGCAAGGACTGGTCGGTTATGGGACCATCCACGCCAACATTGGCATTTTGGACGTCACCTATAAAGTCGCTGCCAGACATTCGCTGAGGTTGGAAATGCAGGGACTTTGGGTGAAAAAAGATCATCCGGACCAAGGAGATT
This sequence comes from Flavobacteriales bacterium, assembly GCA_016124845.1. NCBI lineage: Bacteria > Pseudomonadati > Bacteroidota > Flavobacteriia > Flavobacteriales > Flavobacteriales bacterium. The sequence goes on along the minus strand of WGMW01000022.1, from coordinate 73,106 downwards.
GGGCCATGGCATTGCTGGAATACAACTGGTCGCCCCACATGTTCGTGGCCGTTACCGACCAATGGAATTACGGGAATCCGCATGAGGAAAAACGCCTCCACTATCCTTCCATCACGGTGGGTTACATTCACAACGCCACGCGCGTAACGCTTGGCTACGGAAGACAACGTGCGGGTATCTTCTGCGTTGGAGGTATATGCAGAAACGTTCCTGCATCGAACGGGGTCACACTTTCAATCACCACAAGTTTTTGAGCATGCTGCATAAACGATCCGATCTTGCATTCTTCCTTATGGCCTTGTTCGCCATTGGTTTTTCGGCATGCGATGTATTGGATCCGCCTCATTACGGTTGCACCGACCCGATAGCGGAGAATTACGATCAAGATGCTACGCATGATGACGGTTCGTGCCAATACGATCCGAATCTCTTCAGAGGCTGTACCGATTCCACCGCTACCAATTACGACCCCAATGCCATTGTTGATGATTGCCATTGCCGATACGAGAACGTGCGGAAAGTACTGGTGGAAGATTACACGGGTCACACCTGCGGTAACTGTCCGAGAGCTGCTTCTGTTTTGCACGACCTGCAATGCACGTGGGGCGACCGCGTAGTGCCAATGGCCGTGCATGTAGGCTTTTTCGCGCAGCCAGAGAACAACCCGGATGGCAGCTTTGCAAACGACTACCGAACACCCTCTGGAAACGCTTGGAACACAGAGTTCGGCAATAGCGCCCAAGGCTTGCCCAACGGATTGATAAATCGAAGAAATGTGGGCGGATCGTTCCCGCAATCGTACACAGCTTGGGCCGCACAGGTGGCCAATCTTCTTGCCGTTCCGGCAGATGCCTCATTGACCATGCAGAACACTTACAACCAAGGTTCGCGAACGGTTACCACGAGCATTGATATCAAGGCGGTGAACGACCTGAACAATGGCCCTTACAACATTATCGTCACCTTAACGGAGGATAGCATTATCGATTGGCAGAAGGATTACGACCCATCTCTGCCAAGTGAAAAAGTGGAAGATTACGTGCACATGCACATGCTACGCAATAACTTCAATGGCACGTGGGGCGATCAGGTAGGCAGCGGAAACCTAACAGCAGGAACGGTGGAAAACGTATCGTACTCGTTGCAGATCGATACCGAATGGGTGGACAAACACTGCAACGTAGTTGCGTTCATTTACCGCACAGATACCAAAGAAGTTATTCAGGCCGAGTACAGGCCAGTGATTGAAGAGTAACTTTACCGCACATGCGGATTCTCGTTTTTCTACTTTCCTTCCTACCACTTTTCTCCGTTGCGCAAGGTTTCGGAGGCGGACTGTACGCAGGTCTCAGCACCTCGCAGGTTTCGGGAGATGCGATCGTGGGATTCCATAAAGTTGGTGCTTGGGGAGGTGCGTTTACAGATTATCGCTTCACACCGCGTTCTACGCTTCAACTGGAACTCTCATTCATTCAGAAAGGCAGCCGACAGGCACCGACCGTAAAGAATGGCAACACGCTCATTCTCTACAACCATAATATGCTCGAAATCCCTGTGCTGTATCGTTGGTATGGCATCAAGAACATGAGCATTGAACTGGGAACGCAGGTCGGCATCTTGCTCAGCTCGCTCGACCGCGTTACGAATTCTGTTGAGAGCCGAAATTCAAGTGTGTATCATCGCGCGGAGTGGAGCGGAGCGGCAGGTCTCAGCTATTATTTCTGGAAAGGGAAAATTGAGGTGAACGCCCGCTACAGCAATTCCATCCTCAGCATGCGCAAACAGGATTGGTGGATGAACCACGTCATTGCTTTTTCTGTTAGGTTCTGGTTCAAAACAACCTTGGACAGAGACAAGATCGAAGCGACCAAGAAGAAGAACCAGATCGAGGTGAAAGTAGAATGACCGATGCCAAGTTCCTCCTTCTAACGGAGGTGCCGAGGAACGAGGTGGAGGATTAACATTCATATGAAAAAAGGCAGAAAAATAGTAGTGGGAGTTACGGGAGCAAGCGGCTCCATCTACGCCAAAGTGCTTTTTGATCGACTGGGCCAGCTGAAAGACCAGATCGAAGACGTTGGTGTGGTATTCAGTTCCAATGCGCGGGAGGTCTGGAAACTTGAACTGGGCAACTCCGATTTCGAACAGTTGCCATTCAAGATCTATGATAGCAATGACTTCCTGGCTCCGTTTGCTTCTGGCTCCGCCAGATTTGAGACCATGATCGTGGCACCTTGCAGCATGGGAACCATGGCGCGTATTGCCACAGGCGTTTCCAACGATCTGATGACCCGCGCTGCGGATGTCATCCTCAAGGAAAGACGTAAACTTATTCTTGTTCCGCGAGACACGCCTTTGAGTCTCATTCACATCAATAACATGAAAACGATCACAGAAGCGGGCGGCATCATCGCGCCAGCCAGCCCATCGTTTTACAGCAACCCGAAAGACTTTGAGGCATTGGCGCTAACGGTTGTTGACCGTGTACTCGACCTTGCCGGGTTTGAGTTGGATTCGTTCCGCTGGAGCGAATCTAAAAACCAATAAAAACGCTTCCAATCAATCGCTTATTGCGCTGATTAACATTTAGTTAGAAAACAGCTCTGCCCGAATAATTTCGGGAAATCCTTCTGCGTTTATGGTTCGAATGTCTAATCCTACGAATCATGAAAATCCTCATTTCCCTCCTTGTGGGCGTTGTGCTGGTGGCCTACAACGCTGAAGAAACCATTCCTCGCCACAACGTTTTCTTTGCTTACAACAGTTCTGAGCTTTCTGGAAGCCCCGCCAGAGTTGTTGAGGCCGTGTATGCCAAACTGGCTTCGGGCAAGAAGGTGCGTTTCGGCATCAATGGCCCAATATCAAACGTTCATAATACGGGCGAGAAGAACAAAATTACGGCAGCACGTGCCCACAACATCGTTAAACTCCTAAAACGAATCGGTAAAGACGGAGATGTGATTGAAATTGTGGATGTAACGAATCCGTACCGGGTGAAACCGGCAGATGTTGACCTAAGCAAACCGTTCGACCTGGAGGTGATCCTGACCAAAGCGGTCGGTTGGGTAGAACCTGTGTTCACTTCCATTGATGAGTATCTGCCGCTTCCGGTACAGACGTTCACCATCAACCCTCGGGAAGACAATCGCTTGGTTGGTGAACAGGGAACGGTCATCAACATTCCGGCAAATACCCTGGTGCTGACGCATGGCAATGTTCCAAGTCAGATGACGGTTGAGCTGAAGGAGGTTTACGGAGCAGGGCAGATCATCAACGCCAACCTCCACACCAGTTCGGGCGGTGAAATGCTGGAAACGGGTGGAACCATCCATCTTGATGCACATACCGGGAACGAAAAGGCCCACATTACAAACGGACAGGCCATTGATCTTGAATTTCCAAAGAACGGAACCGACAAAGAAGGCATGCAAGTGTTCAATGGTCGCGTGGACCGCAGCGGCAGCTTCGATTGGGTGAACAAGGGACTGGTTATTGAGCGCGTCCCGATCGTTCGCGAGAAATTCTACATCAACGGCAAGTTGGTAAGCAAGGAAGAATACGACCGCAGCCTGCGCGAGTGGGAAGAACGCAAAGCCGAAGCCGAACGGAAGCAGAAGGAATGGGAGGCAGAACAGGCCCGATTGGCCGAAGAGCGCGCCAAAGAACTGGAAAACGCCAAGGCTTCGGCCGATAATGATGTGGCTTTGAACGCGTACCTCATGTCAACCACCGAGCTGGGTTGGATCAACTGTGATCGTTTTCCTGAGATCAGTGCCAAAACGTAGGTGTTGGTAATGGTAGACACTTCGCTTCGCCCATCGGTCCGAATGGTATTCAAAGACATAAAATCTGTGATGGACGGTTATTATGATGAGCAGGCCGGAGCAATCAGATTCTCCAATATCCCAGTAGGAAAAACCGTGCAATTGGTCGGTTACTCCATTCGCGATAACGTGCCATACATGGCCAACACACAGATAAAAATTACGGCCAAACTGGAGAAGGACCTTGCCTTAAAGCAAACCACCAAACCACAGATGGAAGCGGAGTTGGCGAGTCTCAATTAGACTTCAAAAACTCCAGATTCCGCTTCAACCCGTTGAACTTGGTGCGTTTTACGGCCGATTTCTGAAACACCTTTTTGAAGACGTCTTCGGTGAGTTCTTCCCAGTCCTGTTTGGTCATTTCCAGAAGATCGGGGTGTGGGTTGAACTGTGGTTCGGTGTGCGGTTTGGAGAAGCGGTTCCACGGACAAACATCCTGACATACATCGCAGCCGAATGCCCAGTTGTCAAACTTGCCTTTCATCTCCGTTGGAATGGCATCTTTCAACTCAATGGTGAAATAGGAAATACACTTGGAGCCATCCACCACATACGGCTGGATGATCGCTCCAGTCGGACAAGCATCGATACAGGCCGTACAGGTTCCACAATGGTCGCGTATTGGTTGGTCGGGTTCTAATTCAATATCCAAAATCAACTCACCGATAAAGAAGAATGACCCGTTTTTCGGATGGATGAGATTGGTGTTCTTGCCAATCCATCCCAAACCTGCTTTGGCGGCCCAGGCTTTGTCCATCACGGGCGCACTATCCACAAACGCCCTTCCTCCTACTTCACCGATTTCTTCATTGATGAAGTTGACCAGTTCGCGCAATTTTCCTTTGATCACATGATGGTAATCGTTACCGTAAGCATACTTGGAGATCTTTGGGGCTTCTTGGTCTTTCTGTGTTTCTGACGGATAATAATTGAGCAGAACGGTGATGATGCTTTTGGCGCCATCCACCAACTTCCGAGGATCCAATCGCTTGTCGAAATGGTTGGCCATGTAACCCATTTCGCCATGCATGTTGGCATTGAGCCAACGTTCCAAACGTGGTGCTTCTTCCTCCAGAAAATCCGCTTTGGAAATACCGCATTGCAGAAATCCCAATCGCTGGGCTTCTTGTTTTATGAGAGCTTCATTTTTCACGCAAAGCGAATTTTGACTTCACACAGAGACGCAGAGAAACAGAGATATTGACAGATACTTCGGTAAATACGGGAATGATCAATATCCATTGACAACCCGATGAAAACCATCTTTTAGCAAAGATTCATTGAAATTGACCAGAAGACCAACCCTAATTCCTGTGAGCTGCAGGTAGGTTTGAAGTTGCTTGAAATGGACTTTCTCGATTTTCTCTATTGATTTCAGTTCGATAATGACCTTGGATTCGACAATCAAGTCGGCTCGAAAACCGAGCCCCATATTCCGGCCATCCCATTCAACCTCCACTGCGCGTTGGCGCTGAACATCCAAGTCCAGTTTCTCCAGTTCATATGCAAGAATCTCTTCATAAACAGACTCGAAAAGGCCCGGACCAAGTTCTCGATGAATCTGAATACACGTGTCGAGTATCGTCCCGGTTATCTCATTTTCCTGCATTTGGAAATCTCCGTTTCTCTGCGTCTCTGCGTGAACCATCTATTCGAAGAGTGTTCCCTCACGGCCTGGACTTACTTTTCCGAGATGCTCGTAGGCGCGTTCCGTTGCCTGACGGCCACGAGGCGTTCTGGAAATGTAGCCTTCCATGATGAGGAACGGTTCGTAAACCTCCTCAATGGTTCCAGCTTCTTCTCCAACGGCAGTTGCAACAGTTGTCAACCCGACCGGGCCGCCTTTGAACTTCTCAATGATGGTTCTGAGGATGCGGTTGTCCATCTCATCCAAACCGTGCTTATCCACATTCAGGGCATTGAGTGCGAATTGCGTAATATCCTTCGTGATCGTTCCATCGCCTTTTATCTGCGCGAAGTCTCGAACGCGCCTGAGCAAGGCATTGGTGATCCGTGGCGTACCACGACTTCTGCGCGCGATTTCCACCGCTGCATCATCATCAATCGGAACGTCAAGAATGGCTGCGGATCGCTTCACAATTCCCGCCAAAACCTTCGCATCATAGTATTCCAAGCGGGAGGTGATCCCGAAACGTGCACGCAAGGGCGAAGTGAGCAGACCGGAACGAGTGGTGGCACCCACAAGCGTAAATGGATTGAGGTTGATCTGCACCGAACGCGCATTCGGTCCGGTCTCTATCATAATATCGATGCGGTAATCTTCCATGGCCGAGTAGAGATATTCCTCCACTACGGGCGAAAGACGATGGATCTCGTCAATGAACAGCACATCGTTCGGCTCGAGGTTGGTGAGCAGTCCGGCAAGATCTCCAGGCTTGTCCAACACGGGACCTGATGTCAATTTCAGACTCACACCCAGATCATTGGCAATGATGTTGGCCAACGTGGTCTTGCCCAGCCCTGGCGGGCCATGCAGAAGCACGTGATCCAACGCCTCCTCGCGCTGTTTGGCCGCCTGAACGAAGATCTTCAGATTCTCCACCACCTTGTCCTGCCCGCTGAACTCATTGAAGCCCACGGGGCGCAGCGCCCGCTCCGTTTCTCGGTCAATGGGAAGCTGATTCTCGGAAGATGGATCGAGGTTCTGATTCATGTTTCAAAAGTATGGGATCGGAAACGTGAAATTTCTGATGAATACGAAGTTTTACCTATTTGACATGTTGAGAAGGCGGTTACATTTGTGTTACAAACACGTTAACCAAATCAATCTGCAATGAAAACAAGAATTATTCTATCGATGGTAGTTGGTGTCCTGATCGCAACGGGAGCCTCAGCCCAGAAAATGAAATTGACCAAAGGTTCATTCAAAGCTTTGTCCGGTCAAAAGGAAGTAAACGTTGTGTACAAGTATGATGACATGAACGTTGGCACGGGCAAGAATGAGATGAAAGAAACGGCCTACGTGGCAAAAAAGATCAAGGAATACAACGAAAAAGAGGCCGGACGGGGCGACAGCTGGTCAAAGGCTTGGGTGGCCGATCGTGAAGGCCGTTTTCAAGGGAAGTTTGAGGAGTTGTTCAACAAAGGCATGAGCAAGGAAGGAATGTCCATCGGAACAGGAAGAGACGATGCCAAGTACACGCTTATCGTTCATACTACCATGACCGAGCCTGGATTCAGCGTACCAATGGTAATGACCGTTCCAGCAAGTATCAACCTGAAAATCAGTTTGGTTGAAACAGGTTCTGACAAAACTCTTGGAGAAATGGATCTGATCGGAGCTCCTGGAAATGCATTCAACGGTGCGGCTTGGGATACCGGTAACCGTATTCAGGAATCCTACGCCAAGGCAGGTAAGGAATTTGCCAAGTGGTTGCCAAAGAAAGGAATGAAGTAATTCTTCCGATTCATACCGAAATTGAAAGGATGGCCGCAAGCCATCCTTTTTTATTTGCAGAGGCCGAACCAGCTAACACTAAAATTGTATTTTGTCGGGCAATCTCAAATACGACTCACCCACCGAATAACAATGATTTTTTCTACCCTGAAGCGTCTAACGCTGACCACCATTTTGGCCAGCAATCTTCTTTTTTCAAGTTGCGGATATATCGCACTCACCAGAAAAACCGCATTCATCACAGCCACACCGGAGGTTACTGTTTCCATTGCTGAGAAGGAAGACGGCCCTTATGAGGAGATCACCTCCCGTAAGACCAAGATCAAACTGAACCATTTTCACAAGCGGTACTTCATACGCCAGGAAAGGACAGGATTCGTCAGCAACACCATTGAGCTGACCCGTACTTCGAGCAATCGCCTCAAACGCTTAGACATTGCGCTTGCGATATCCTCAAATATCGTAGCTACCATCTTCACACCGGTCCACTTTATCCAAAGCTCTTCACGTTTCGGTTCGGGAGTTTCGCCCTCAACGGCACAGACCGTGCTCATGTACACCAACCTGGGCGTTGGTCTCGCAGCTTGGGGGGCCATTATTCCTATTCCCGGAAAGATCTTCCCCAAGAAAGTGGACCTTCCCGAACTAATTCCTATTCTGACCAAAGACACCAACCAGCTCTTCATTACGGCAGGAGACCACGAGTTCAAATTATCGAAGAACGGAGTGAAGGTGCACGATTACCCCACAATGAAACAGTTCACAAACGGGTACGGTTATGAGGTACGGGATTCAACGGACGAGTTTCAGTCCATGGCCGACCTGAAGATCTACGAAGACATCAGCAAGCTACTTATCGATGCAGAATACGGGATCGATTCTGCCAACGCGGCTCTTGACAAAACCTTGAAACTGGACAGTCGAACAGTTTCGTTGGTTTACATCACCGCAGACGAGAAGCTGCGATGCGAGGTGCGTACAGCGTGGGCCTTGGAAACGATGGACGAACTGCAATACCTGTATGACAAGACTTTTCATGGAAATTCAGAATGGGTTGAATTCAACGAGGAATCGTTGGACAAGGATGGCAAAGAGTCCATCATCCGAGAGTCATTTGTGGAAGCGTTGGACAATTCTTTCAAACGTTTCCTTGCATTGGATACGGTTCAATCCATCTTGAGCAGCCCTGTCCCGATTCCGCTGACCGAAGAGGAAGAACTTGACCTTAATTCCGGTTCTGAGTTTGTCAGTTCTGTTAGCGATGCGGTAAAATCGGTCGTCACCGTTGTTACCAACGAAGGTCACGGAAGTGGATGCGTGATCACACCTGATGGCTACATCGTGACCAATGCCCACGTGGTTGAGGATGACACCACCGACCTGAAAGCCATTATGGGTGATGATGTGGAAAAGAAGATCCCGCTGAAGTTCATCCGAATGAACGAGGCCATTGACCTTGCGCTGCTAAAACTCGACACCACAGGTCTGAAACCGTTGAAACTTGCTCTCTCAAATCAGATTGAAACAGGCGCAGATGCCTACGCCATTGGAACTCCGGCAGATGTGGAGTTGGGACAGACCGTAACGCGCGGCATCATCTCCGGAAAACGGAAGTTCGGTGGCCACCAACTGATACAGACAGATGTGGCCATCAGTGGAGGGAACAGCGGTGGCGCGCTCATCCGACCTGACGGGATCCTGATGGGAATCGTTACCTCAGAAATGCGAAGCCGAAGCGTGGATGACATCGGTTTTGCCATTCCGGCCACGACTATCGAAGAATCACTTAAAATCAAAATCAACCAATAGACCCACTTAGATGAAAAAACTCCTAACCCTAATCGTTTTTTGCGCAGGCTTGTCTGTAGCATTTGCTCAGAAGGTTCAGACCGAAGCAAAAAATTTCGATGTCTTCTTTGGCCCGAAGGAAAAGCGTGATGTTGGCACAACCGTTGGCTCCTTCATTGGTGGCGACAGCGAAGCATTCTATACCCATTTTGCCAAAGGACGGGAGGTAACATACGCCAAATACGGCTATGACCTCAAGCGCAAGAACAAGAATGAGATAGAGTACCCGAAAGAGAAAGTACTGCGCAACTCAGAGTTCCACATGGAAATTGACGATGCCATCTATGAGTTCTACTCGATATCGGACAAAAAAGCAAAGACCAACAAACTCTATTGCCGAACCCTGAACAAGGACAAGTTGGCCCCAAATAAGGATGACACGGAGATCTTCACTCTTAAAGGAGAGGCGTTCTACAAGAATTTCGCAAATGCATTTACACAAGTGGACCGGTCACCGGACGGAGGCCTGTTTCTGGTAACCCTCAAACTGCCCGAAGAGAAAGACCGTTACAGAAGGTTCAAATTCATGGTCTTCGACCGCGAATTCAAACCTCTATGGGAAAAGACCGAAAAGTTCTACATAAGCAAAGACAAGGTATTCAAGGTTGTCAATCAGGATTGGGTTTCTGCGGGAGGTGGAAATTTCTTTTTCCGCATGGCGAACAGCGGAAGCTACAATGCTTTCAGCATCAACAATGAAGGAGAGGTGCTGACCTGGGGCGTGCAGGACAAAGGACGCGACTATGATGCAAGCAAGCGGTTTGAAACCTACGTTTTCAAGATCACCAAGGAATCGACCAAAAATGCAAAGGTTGGATTCAAAGACAAGAAGATCCTCAGTTCAAGCATCAGATGGTCGCAAGACGGTAAAGTGATGATCAGCGGGTTTTATAATGACAATCCAAAAACCAAATACAACCTGATAGATGGTGCCTATCTGAGCTTTTGGGATGTGGACGCTGGCGAACCGACACACATCAGCTTCGATGCATTTACCGAGGAGTTCAAGACTCAATACTGGTCAGAACGAAAAGTGAAAAAGTTTGAGAAAGAGAAAAGCAAAGGGAAAGACCGTGTGGGAATGGACCTTTTCTATCTGGATCACACGGTTCAGAAATCTGATGGCGGAGTACTCTTGGTAGGCGAGCGTTTTTACACCTATTACCAGCGGGTCGGTAAAATGCAGATCAAGAAGTACGTGCATGGAAATATCATCGTCATCAATGTCGATCCCGAAGGAAATATCCTGTGGTCGAAGAAGATCCCTAAGCATCAGGACAGTGCGAACCCCAATAGCGTGGGTTACTCGTTTGCTTACACCAACGACAAGCTTTACTTCATCTACAACGACAACTTTAAGAACATTGCTCCAGGTTGGGATGGTTCCAAGGTTTACACATTCGCTACCGGAGACAACCCAGTTGTAATAGCCACCTGCGATATTTCCAATGATGGAGAAATAACCAGAGAAAAAGCTTGGACCACCGACGAAGCGGGCGGAATGCTTGAAAATGATTCGAAGGTCGATCAATTGTTCTCTGATGAAGTGATCGTTTACATCCAAGGAGGAAAAGGCACACAGCGATTGATCCGTGTTGAATTGAAATAACGGTCCGATCCGATTGTTCCCGAACAGGTTGGGGCGGCCAATGGCCGCCCCAACCTGTTTTTAACACATATTGTAACACCTTTGGAAACCACGGCTTGGTGGTTTTCTATATTTGACGCTCTTTAAACCAAAACTATGAAGCGAATTCTCTACTTGGCGGTCGCCACATCTACCATCTTGGCCGCCTGCAACCAAGGAAGCAACACCAAACTTCCTGAAGGTGTCAAACTCATTGAAAAGGTCGAAAAGGCCAAAGACGGACTTTCCGTCCCTTACGAGAAATACGAATTGGACAATGGTCTGAAAGTGATCATTCACGAAGATCATTCCGACCCGATCGTGCATGTGGATGTGACCTACCACGTGGGTTCGGCACGTGAGGAACCGATGCATTCCGGTTTCGCGCACTTCTTCGAGCACATGATGTTCCAAGGTTCAGACCACGTGGCCGATGAAGAACACTTCAAAACCGTGTCTGAATCGGGTGGTACACTGAACGGAACCACCAATAAGGACAGAACCAACTACTTCGAAACGCTACCAAGCAACCAATTGGAACGTGCGCTTTGGTTGGAGGCTGACCGCATGGGTTTCCTTTTGGATGCGGTAACGCAAAAGAAATTTGAGGTGCAGCGCGCCACGGTTAAGAACGAGCGCGGCCAGAGCTACGACAACCGCCCGTACGGTTTGGTGGGCGAAAAGGTGATGCAGGCGCAATACCCGCAGACGCATCCTTACCACTGGCCGACCATCGGGTACTTGGAAGACCTTGACCGCGCCAACGTGGACGACCTCAAGAACTTCTTCCTCCGTTGGTATGGGCCGAACAATGCGGCCTTGACCGTTGCTGGAGACGTAGACCCAGCGCAGGTGTTGGAACTGGTGAAGAAGTATTTCGGAACCATTCCACGCGGAGCCGAAGTGGTGAATCAAACAGTTGAGCGTTCGGTTTTGGATGAGGACCGTTACATCTCTTACGAGGATCAGATCCGTTTTCCGCTTATCCAGTTCTCCTACCCTACCGTTCCTAATTTCCATCCGGACGAAGCTCCGTTGGATGTGCTTTCAGACATCTTGGGAGGAAGCAAGAACTCGCTTTTCTACAAGAATTTCCAGAAATCTCAGATGGCCATTCAGGCATCTGTTCAGCATCCTTGCCAGGAATTGGCAGGGCAGTTCCAACTGACGGTTCTTCCTTACCCTGGAAAAACCTTGGCCGAAATGGAAGAAATGATCCGTGCCACGCTGAAGGAGTTTGAGGAAAGAGGCGTGAACGAAGACGACCTGAAGCGTTTCAAGTCATCCTTCGAAAGTCAGATGATCAGCGGATTAGAGACCGTTTCGGGCAAAGCAAGGCAACTGGCATCATACCAGTACATCCACGACAATCCGAATTACGTTGCTCAGGACCTGAAGCGCTACATGGACGTGACCGCTGAAGATGTGATGCGGGTGTACAACACGTACATCAAGGATCAGCATCCGGTCATTCTGAGCGTGACCCCGAAGGGAATGCCACAGCTGAAAGCGCATGACGACACCTTCGTTTATGTGCGTGATACAACGCTGAAAGCGAACATGGCCCAGTACGAAGGACTGGTTTACAACAAGCCAACGCCAGAGGAAGACGGTTTCGACCGAAACGTGAAGCCTGCTCCGGGTCCAAGCCCGGTCATCAAGGTTCCAGCATTCTGGGAAACGTCATTCGACAATGGCATGAAACTGATCGGTGCCAAGAACGATGAGATCCCAAAGGTTTACCTGCGTTTGGGCATCAAGGCCGGACACCGCTACGAGGATGCCGCCAAGGCAGGACTTGCCAACCTTGTGGGCGACATGCTGGGTGAAACGACCCAAAGCTATTCTGCCGAAGAGCTTTCCGGTGAATTGGAGAAATTGGGAAGTTCCATCGATGTTTACACCAGCGATGACGAGATCGTTGTGAACGTTAGCTCGCTCACCAAGAACTTGGACGGCACGCTCAAGTTGCTCGAAGAGGTGTTGATGAAACCACGTTTCACCGAAGACGATTTCAACCGTTTGAAGATGGAGCAGATGGAATCCATTTCCAATCAGGTGAACCAACCGACCACGTTGGCAAACAACCAATTTGACAAGGTGCTTTATGGCGAAGGCCACATCCTGTCCGTTCCGGCCATCGGCACAGAGGCCACACTTGGTGGCGTTACGCTAACCGATGTGCAGGAATTCTACGAGAACAAGTTTGCACCGAACATCACCAACTTGGTGGTTGTGGGCGATGTGGAGAAAGATGACATTCTCGGTAAACTCGATTTCCTGAAAGCATGGGAGAAGAAGGATGTTTCCTTCCCAGAAGAGCCTGCTACTCCAGAGCCTGCCGCTACCAAGATCTACTTGGTTGACAAGCCGGGTGCTGCGCAGAGCGAGATCCGCATGGGTTACCTCGCGCTGCCATTCGATGCCACAGGCGATTACTACAAGGCCAAGCTGATGAACTTCAACCTTGGTGGTAACTTTAACAGCCGCATCAATCTCGATCTGCGGGAGGACAAGGGTTGGACCTACGGTTCGTACACCTACTTCTCAGGCACGGAAGAAAAAGGTCCGTTCACTGCCGGGGGCGCCTTTAAGCGCGAAGCGACCGACAGCGCGGTGGCGGCCTTTATCGAGCACTTCAAGGAGTTCGCCAAGGATGGCATCAAGGATGACGAACTGGCCTTCCTGAAAAGTTCTGTCGGACAGAAAGACGCGTTGAAATACGAGGCAGGGTATCAGAAAACAGGATTCCTGAACACGATCCTCCGCTTTGGATTGGATGCCAACTATACGGACGAGCAGAACGAGATCCTGAAAAATCTCACCAAAGAAGATGTGAACAAACTGGCTGCCGAGTACATCCAACCGGATAAGATGGCCATTGTGGTGGTGGGCGACAAATCGGTGGTTTACGATGGCCTCAGCAAACTGCCTTACGAAATTGAGGTGGTGAACCTGAGCATGGACGCACCGAAAGATTAATTCGGACAGACACAAGCGAAAGCCCCGCCAAGCGAATCGTTTGGCGGGGCTTTTTGTTTACTTTTCATTCACGCTTCAATGGCATGGAGGATAATGACAATGGATGTCAAATAGATCAGTCTATGACCGATCGTAACCAACACCACAGGAGCGATCCTTCGGAACACTCGCTTGGGCGAGGGGAATGTCCGTTTTCTGTAGACTAATAGATAATTCATAATTGTTTCGAGACTCTCACAATAACGTTTTGACGGAGAAAAATGATAGAAGAAACCCTCTTGGCATTGTTGAATAGTCTTAACCTTGATATGAAATGAGTTGTGAGCGATAAATTGATAACTATTTTCTTTCTAATAGTGATGAGTCATTGTGGAGTTGCTCAGTCTATACTGCATATTAGACATGATTGGAACGGCACTAATCCAGATTTCACAAAGGCTATGCTTCAGGAATTCAAGATGGAGCTCATTATCGAATCTCAATACTACGAGCTGATACGACTGTCGGAATCTGAGTTTCGACTTCCGGTACTAAACCCCGAAGAGTGCGAAGGTTTGAAAAATTCAAAATACGCCATTGTTCGGTTTTCTAATTCAAACTCATGTTTTGTGACGCACTTTCCGAACGTGTTCTGTGACTCAGTAGAAACGGAACATGACGGTCTGCTTGGTTTTCATATTAAGAGTAGGCGTCTAAATGCTAAGCATGATCCTCACGCTAAACCACGATTCAGCAAGAGACTTCAAATGTCATTTGCATTTGACAGTATAAGAACTCACTACCCTTATTTGATGAGTTGTAAAGAATATAGAAAGCGCGATAATTCGTATGATTTTTAATGTCTCCCCGCTCGGGCGCATCTGTGACGCGTTTGTAGGTAGCAGAAAAGAATAATCATGGATGTAGTGGATAGAACAAATCAATTAGTGGGGAAGGTGAAGTCACCTATAAAAAGTGGAAACTCCTACTCTGGGAAATTTGAGGCTATCTCCATGCCATCTGAATTGATGGAGTTATTCAGGAGGTATGAAGACTATGCCAATAACCAAATGTTGAGCCTGTTAGACGATATAGATTTCGAAATAGAAGGATATGGTTTGAAGTTGAAAGATAGTGGAGAAAAAATGCTTAATGTCCAAATTATGAATGGCGATGACATCACATTTAAAGTCCCTGCTCGGTCGCATCTGTGACGCGTTTGTAGGCATGCAAGCGAACAAGTCGTGGGTTGCAAACGCGGGCAGGAGGGTAAAGATTGGATTTTTGGTGCTATCGGGCTTGATGTTTACCTATTCCGCTGCTATCGGACAGATAGGATATAATTCAAGTGAGAAACATAAGTTTGAAGTTGATGCGGTTATAGACGGATTGGGGAGGAATTATGTTGGCTGTGGTACAGTCGTGTACTCCATTTGTGTGAAAGGCACCGTAGAATCCGCATCGATTTTCGGTGATAAGAGTGTTTTGTTTATCATCACCTGTCCTGAAGTATTAAATGGTTTGTTTTTGGGCAATCATTACAAGGTCACTGTAGAGTTCTATTCAGATGATTCTTTGGGAGGACTTGTTTCGGGCTGTGAAGGTCAATCGCAAGAGGGTGAACTGACAGTCAAACCAACAAAACTGAAGGTTTTGGATATTCAGGTGCTTTCGAAATAGTTCCTTCTTATCTCCCCGATCGGGCGCATCTGTGCGTTTGTTGGCACGCAAGCGAACAGGGTTCTTAAGGCAAATGTCGATACTAATCAACACGATTGTGAAAAATGAAAAACAGAAAAATCATACTGACACGCACATTGGTAACCGCTGTTCTTCTCATTTCACCCTATCTTGGTTATGGTCAGCTTTTTGATTTAAAGGCCAATATATTTTTCGAGTTTTCGAATAAAACAACATGTTCATTTTACATCTCTCATTCCGAGAACAGGGGTAGGATGCCATATTACATCAGTTCAGAATTGATAAAAATGTTCGATTTGAGGGATACCATAATAAATGGTATCCAGATCAACCTGTTTCAAGGTAGGGAATTGGCAAGAGCATACGGCCTGAATCGGACTGGAAATACCTTGAGCACCAGAAGTGTAATGGTTAAAAGTAGTGCGCCAAATGAAATTGTATTTGTAATGCGCGATGTCGCTTTTCCTCTTGACAAGAACTTCTTCAAGAAGGGCAGATCATCTATTGGAGCCCTCAACAGAATTTGGACGATTCGATACTTTCTTAAGGAAGATTGCACATGGGACTCGGAAGTCATTTTGGAGAGATAGCATAATGACTTCCAGCTCAGGCGCGTCCGTGACCCGTTCGTAGGTACACAAGCAAACAGGCCACGCCCTTACAATGCGCGGCATCGGCAGCTTTTTGTTTACTTTTCAATGGGTTGAGAAAAGAAGTGCTGCCCATCCTAGAATAAGTTTATTGAAAACCCGTTCGGCCTTTTGCATTGATGAAGAAGAACACCCGATGGTAACTTCAAGACACGTCACGCTTCTTTTCTCCGCTTTGGTCCTTGGCTTCATGGAGGTAGCTGGTCAAACGTTGAACAAAGATTCGCGGGCGGCTGAACTTCCAAAACAACAGATTCCGTACACCATCGAATTCAACCGGGTTTGTTTTATGGCAAGCGACACCGTTTATCGATTTACCCGATTCACGGAAGAAAACGGGTACATGTATTTTCAGGTTGGTTTTGCCGATTCAACCCACACGATAGACCCCGATCTTGTTTTCACCGCTGATGGTTCTGTCTACAGGCTCGAACCCGCGTTCAACCCTCAGGTCGACACCATCTACAGTTACCGAAAGAGCGCGAATGTGAACTATGACACGACCTTTTCGGACGTGGTGGTCAAAGGCGTTCACTATTTCAATTCGGCATTGTATGATGACATGCGGTTTTCAGAGATCCTGCAATCTGCAGATGAGCACCCTCTTGATGAAGACATCATTGCACTTCGTACAGTAGATTATTTCCCAGGTAGCTTCCAGAAGCATCCAACCTTTTTGGTAGAGAAAATTGTTTTTGGAAAAGACTCGGCCATTTGCACACGAATTGAAGGTGAATCCATCGACTTCAACGGTTTCCGTGTAACCCGCAGAGAATCCTTTACAATAGACGCGAACAGCTTGAAACGCATACGGAAACGATTGAGCGCCATTCCCACCGAACCTGTTGCGTGTATAACGGGCGACCCATGGCTATTGGAGTATCGAAACCAACAGGAATATTCCAATTACATCATTGCAGATGTATGCCATCTGTACGAAGACCGGAAGAATAAAAAGAGCCGCAACGACATTATCTTACTGCACGCTTTCATCCACAGTTTGCTACCATGAGGTTGCTGATGCGGTCAACGCTGAAAGCCCCGCCAAGCGAATTGCTTGGCGGGGCTTTTTGTTTACTTTTCATTCATGCTTCATCGGCATGGAGGATATGGACCAATCTGTAATTGGTGGTGTTCAGTACCATGATAATGTCTCTTCTGAACACTCGCGGGCGCAGGATTTTCATTTAACGATTGTCACATAACCGGTCGCATGTCCTACGTTCTGCAGAAAGTCAACGTAGGTGATAATGTAGAAATAAGTTCCTGCATCTACATTATCTCCATTCCAATCTATTGTAAGGTCATTTGACTTAAAAACCGATCTCCCCCATCTATTGTAGATCGCGGTTCTCATTTCTGCAATCCCTAAGTTGGTTTCTGGGGTGAAAAGTTCATTTATACCATCTTTGTTGGGTGTGAAAACGTTGGGAATCAATAGAATTGGATCACATATTTCATGATGGACCGTTACCGTATCACTTACACTACAGTTGTTCAAACTGAGTTCGACCCAATAGACCCCATCCTCGACCGCTACCAAAGTTGGATTCATCGAGTTATCCTGCCACAGGTAGGTCGCTCCTGGGATGGTTGCATCAAGAAGAAATTCCTTACCCAAGCAGACCACGGTATCGTTTCCAAGTACATCTGTAGGCAACTCATTATAAGCTACATTCAGGGTATCGACCGAACTGCAATTTTCGATAGTAACCTCAACCCAGTATGTTCCTTGGTGGGTAACTTCGAAGAATGCATTTTCAGACCCGTCTTGCCAAACGTAAGTTGCGCCATTTGTCATTGCATCAATGGCCAAACTATCACCTATACACAATGAAGTGTCCTGTCCCAAGTTAACAGACGGCACGGGGTTAACCACCAAGTAAGTTATTGCAATACTGTCATTACCATTTACACTTCCACCGTGAATTGTATCTGAGTAAAGACCGGTTTCGTATTGATACATTCCAGCAAGTAGCATACTGTCTCCGGTACAGATTTCTACTGTCTGCACAGCTGGAACAATAGAAGAAGAACAAACTGCCAGTAAACTTCCTGCAGAACCACCATCTCCGGACACCGTCAAAGAGCTGAATGGCTCGGAGTTGGTCACCGTAAAAATCCCGCCTCCGCCTCCACTGGAACTCGGAGCACCTAATCCAGACGTGATCACGTTAGCTGATACAGTCGTGAAACAAGAGCCATGATCGATTATTGTAGGTATACCTGCATTGGTAGTGAACGTAAAAACTTCGTTCGCATCATTTCCTGTCGCAGTTAACACAAAATCTATATCATTGACCTGTATGCTGAAATTGAACGTGTATTCATAAGCACCACCTTCACCAATATGAATTGAACCAGGAGGCGTGGTGTACAACAGTCCGCAAGATGAATAACTGGTACCGAAAAAGGAAACGGAGCCACTATAGGTTGCTGTGACATCAACCCCATTGATGGTTGCAGGAGGTACAATTGAATTTGAGCATATCTGTGCGCAGCTCAGACTTGGGACAATTGCCATTATATACAGTAAGAACCTCATAACCAACTTCATCCATCCCAAACATACCCAATAAACCAACAACCTTCTTGTCCCAATTGATGAACGGTGAGGAATCAATTGATAAATGGCCTTGATAAAGCAATGAGTGACGAAAAAAAACACCCGCTCAAATCTTCTGAATGGCGACCTGTAGATTAGCGTTGTCAACTTTTTGAAAGTTGACAACGCTTTTCGGTTGTGATCACTTCCGCTTCTTGCTGAAGAACAGCTTAAGCAGGTCGGCACAGTCATCGGCCATCACACCAGCCGTCACTTTGGTTTTGGGATGCAGCAGATTCCCTACCGTTGAAAAACCCCGTTTGTCATCGCTGGCACCATACACCACGCGGTCCGCTTGGCTCCAGAAAAGCGCACCTGCACACATCACGCAGGGCTCCAACGTTACATAAACCGTGCACCCCTTCAGGTACTTGCCACCGATAAAATCGGCTGCCGAGGTAATGGCCTGCATCTCGGCATGGGCCGTTACATCATTCAACGCTTCGGTAAGGTTGTGCGCCCGCGCAATGACGCGCTTGTTGGCCACTACCACCACCCCAACAGGCACCTCGTCCTTATCGAAGGCCTTGTTCGCCTCCTTCAGGGCCTCCTTCATAAAATGCTCGTCCGAAAAAACGCTGAGTTCCATGCCGCTAAATTGAGCTACAAGTATAAAGTTCAATCCTGCAACTTCCATTTGCCGTGCGTTCACATCCCGAACCGATGAACATGACCGCCTCTACCGGGCGGAATAAGGCGCTACGTGTCCGTATATTCCGCTATGTTGCTTTGCAGAGCCGTGAGAAGGCTTTGCAGCTCCATTAGATTGCTTTGCAGAGCCCATTGAGGTCTTTGAAAAGCCGTTACGCGTCCGTTCAGAGCCGTAAAGAGCCCTTGCAGACCGCTTCGCGGCCATAGAAAGCCGCTTCGTTTCCATAGAAGGCGGCCAATGTTCCATAGAAGACCGCTTCGGGGTGCTTGAAGGTCCGTTCGGGTCTCCAAAAAATGCTGCAAGAGGGTCTGAACGGTCTGAGAGAGTTCCTCATCTCATTGCAAAAAGCCCTCAGGGTACTGACAGAAAAGGTGGCAGAAAACCCCTCAATGGCCGGGTGGTCGCAAGGCTTCGAAATTCCTACCTTGGCGGCCTCAAAATCAAGTACAGATGCATCGTACACATACCTGCGGAGAACTGCGTGCCGAGAACATCGGCCAAGAAGTGACATTGAGCGGCTGGGTCCAACGTGGCCGCGACCTTGGTGGAATGACCTTCATCGACCTCCGCGACCGATACGGCATCACGCAGTTGGCCTTCAACCTGGAAGTGAACAAGGAGCTGTGCCTCAAAGCGCGTTCGCTTGGGCGTGAGTTCGTGATAAAAGCAACGGGCAAAGTGGCCGAACGCGAGAGCAAGAACAGGAACATGCCCACGGGCGATGTGGAGATCATTGTTTCGAAACTCGAAGTGCTGAATGCGGCCAAAACACCTCCGTTCACCATTGAGGACGATACGGACGGTGGCGAGGAGATCCGCATGAAATACCGCTACCTGGACCTTCGCAGAAAGAAGATGCGCAGCAACTTGGAACTGCGTCACCGCCTTTCCATCGAAACCCGCAAGTTCATGGACGAGCAGGGATTCTTGGAAGTGGAAACGCCTTACCTCATCAAGAGCACCCCCGAAGGCGCGCGCGATTTCGTGGTGCCTTCGCGTATGAATCAGGGCGAGTTCTATGCACTGCCCCAGAGTCCGCAGACCTTCAAGCAATTGCTGATGGTCTCAGGCTTCGATAAGTATTACCAGATCGTGCGTTGCTTCCGCGATGAGGACCTTCGTGCCGACCGCCAGCCTGAGTTTACTCAGTTGGACTGCGAAATGGCGTTCATTGAGCAGGAAGACATTCTGAACATGTTCGAAGCGTTGGTGCGCCACCTTTTCAAAACCGTGAAAGGTGTGGAACTGAACAGCTTTCCACGCATGGAATATGCCGATGCCATGCGTTTGTACGGTTCGGACAAACCAGACCTGCGTTTCGGTATGCAGTTCGTAGAACTGAATGAGGTGGTGAAGAACCAAGGTTTCGGTGTGTTCGACAATGCCGAATTGGTTGTGGGCATCAACGTAAAAGGCGGAAATGCTTTCACCCGCAAGCAGATAGATGCGCTGACCGATTTTGTGAAGCGTCCGCAGATCGGTGCCACAGGATTGATCTACTGTCGCCACAATGAGGACGGAACTTTCAAGAGTTCGGTGGATAAATTCTTTACCGAAGACAAACTGGCCGATTGGAGCCGTGCGTTCGAATCGGAGGCCGGAGACCTGATGCTGGTGCTTGCCGGACAGACCGATAAGGTGCGCAAGCAATTGTCGGAACTGCGCTTGCATGTGGCCGCAGAACAAGGATTGATGAATCCGAACGAGTTTGCACCGTTGTGGGTGGTCAATTTCCCGCTGTTGGAGTGGGATGAGGAGACCAACCGTTTCCATGCCATGCACCACCCGTTCACATCGGCCAAACCGGAAGACCTTCATCTGATGGAGACCGACCCGGGCAACGTTCGCGCCAATGCGTATGACATGGTGATCAACGGCACCGAGTTGGGCGGAGGCTCTATCCGTATTCACGATAAGCAGCAACAGAAGCGGATGTTCGACCTGCTCGGGTTCACCGAAGAAGAGGCCAAGAACCAGTTCGGCTTTTTGATGGACGCCTTTGAATTCGGGGCACCTCCGCATGGTGGTATCGCCTTCGGTTTCGACAGGCTTTCGGCCATTTTCGGTGGCCAGAAGGACATCCGCGACTTCATTGCCTTCCCAAAGAACAACGCTGGCCGCGATATGATGATCGATTCGCCTTCTGTGATTGACAAGGCGCAGTTGGATGAACTCAGTATTGGCGTTCTAAGCACAAAAGACGTGTCGTCTTAGGTAGTTTTAAGAATTATATTTGCGGCCATGAAATTCAGACCAGCGGTTCTGCTGTTATTCTTATTTTCTGTTCTGATACTGAACGAATCGTGTATCACAAGAAAAGACATCTCTTATTTTCAAGATGTTTCGGATTCTCTGAGTACGCAAAAAATCTCAAAAGGCTTTGAAGCGGTTATTCAATCAGGCGATATCCTCTCGGTACATGTTTCCAGTTTGAGCAAAGAGGCCAGCAGCTTCTTCAATGTTGTTGGAGAAACAACCGATCAACAGGTGGCCAACACCTATTTGGTTGATGCTGATGGCAACATAGAAATGCCGCTTATTGGTCTGATCCATGTAAGCAACCTCACTACTCAGGTAGCCAGAGACAGCCTTAAACAGCATTTGGACAAGTATCTTGTAGATCCTACGGTCAATATTCGAATCCGAAACTTCAAGGTCACCGTTCTTGGAGAGGTGGCTCAACCTGGGGTTTATACCATTCCCAATGAGAAGATCACCTTGATGGAAGCGCTGGGTCTGGCTGGCGATATGACAATCTTTGCCAAGCGGGTGAATGTACTTCTTATAAGAGAGGACCGGGGGCAAAGGGAATTTGTAAAACTTGACCTCACATCCAAAGAATTCTTCGAATCGGACTACTACTATCTGCACAGCAACGACATTATTTACGTGGAACCGGGAAAAGGAAAGTTCGCGTCTGCAGATGCTTGGTATAAGATTCTTCCGATCGTGTTCAGCGGTCTGACGGCCTTAGGGCTATTCCTTGGGAGGGCTGGCATAACCTTTTGATCTTCCTCTATGAGCGACCTACCGAATTTTGCCAATCAATACCCGGATGACGAGGAGATCGACATCCGTAGAATTCTGAACATAGCTGCGGACAAATGGTATCTGTTCGCGATTTTCATATTTCTTGGAATTTTGGTCAGTTATGCCTTCGTGTGGTACTCGCAGCCCACGTATGTAATGCAGGCAACAGTTCTTGCCGAAGATGAAGGAAATGACATCTCCCAGAACATTCTTGATGAGGTCGGATTCTTGAGTAAGAAAAGAAACATCGAGAACGAGATTGCATTGCTCTCCTCTCGTTCGTATATGGAACAAGCCATGCGGAAACTCGACCTTGGCATCTCATATCAGGTGGACATGGGATTGAGAAAACGGGTCCTTTACCAGAACAATCCTATAGCGTTGGATTACAAAGCGTCCTATGCCGCGCCTTCTTCTTTCGTCATACACGTTGAGGTATCAGAAGATGGGAACTCGGCATCTCTGGATTATGAGGTGCCAACCCCTTCCGGGGATATAGTGGAGTTTTCAGAATCCGTTGCTTTGGAAGAATCGTTTGAGAACCGACTTGGAAAGTTCAAGATAAGAAAGGCCGAGTCCTTCGATAAGTTCACATCGGGAGACTCTGCAGTAAGCAAAAGTTTTACGCTTACTTACAGAGATGTAGATGCGCTTGCCAGTACCTATATGGATGCACTCAACGTAGCCGAGGCGCGCGATGGTGCCAGCATTCTGCGTATTAAGCTGGAAGATGAGGTTCCAAGCAGAGGCGTTGATATTATCAATATGCTGCTGGAAGTATATATTGAAAATAATATTGAGAAGAAGAATCAGCTGGCAGCCAATTCGCTGAAGTTCATCGACCGCCAGCTTGATCAGATAACAGCGGACCTTGGAGAACTTGAGGAAGGAATCAAGTCCTTTAAAACGACCAGTGGTGTATCTGACGTAAGTTCTGAAGCGGAGTTCTTCTTAACGCAGGTTGCAGGTTTGGATCAGACCATATCGAAAATTGATGTGCAACTTAGTATCATCAACTACTTGGAGGAGTATATAAATAGCGACAAGGACCTTCTTAATGCGTCTCCATCGAGTTTAGGAATCGAGGATCCTCTTCTTCAGGAACTCATCGTAAAACTGAGCGAGCTTGCTGCCGAAAGGGCAAACAGTTTACGATTCACCAAAGTTGACAACCCGGTAGTGAATTCCATCGACATACAGATCTCCGAAACCAAGGAATCGTTGAGAAAGAACATTGCCAGTATCAGAAGTGGGCTGTTGGCATCAAAATCCGAAGTTCAGACACAACTGGATGCTGTTGAATCAAAGGTGAAGGGATTGCCCAAGGCGGAATATGAACTTCTGGCACTGCAACGCCAGTACTCTATCAAAGAAAGCCTTTATCTGCTACTGCTTGAGAAGAAATCTGAGAATGCTATCGTTCTTGCCTCAACGGTATCAGATAACACCATTATTGATAACGCAAGAAGCTCAGACGAACCAATAGCACCAAAGAAAATGCTGGTCTATCTGATGGGGCTGGCCTTGGGAGGCGGATTGCCAGTGATTTATGTCCTTCTCGTTTCCATTTTCGATAGCAGAATCAAAGATATAGAGGAATTGAAAAGAGCCACCAACATCCCATTTTTGGGCATCATTCCCCACCACAATGAGGAAGGGTATATCGTGGTGGGTTCCAACGTCAATTCACCAGTGGCAGAAGCGTTCCGCTCCATCCGTACTAATCTTAGCTTTATTGTCGGGCAGGAACATGATTCCAACGCTTCTACCAAAATCATTCAGTTGACCTCCGCGATGGGATCTGAGGGAAAATCCTTCTCGTCAATCAATCTGGCGGCATCCATGGCATTAGGCGGTTCAAAGACCATTGTTGTGGGGCTGGACCTTCGAAAACCGAAACTTGCTGAGTATTTCAACCTGTCCAACGATACCGGGGTAAGTTCGGTGCTTGCAGGCCTTAGTGTGCTAAATGATACCATCTGCAAAACACAGGTGAAAAACATGGATGTGTTGGTAGCCGGACCGGTTCCGCCCAATCCGGCTGAGTTGCTTATGAGCTCTAAATTGAAGGATATCCTTTCGGAACTGAGCGAAGAATATGATTATGTGATACTCGATACTCCGCCAATCGGTCTCGTAACGGATAGCCTCATCATTGCAGAACATGCCATTACAACCATTTATGTTGTACGGCAGAATGTCACGAGCTTTCATTCGCTCAGATATATCAACGACATCTATCAATCTGGGAAGATCAAGAGCATCTCTGTCATTCTCAATGACGTGAAAGCCTCCCGTTTCGGTTACGGCTATGGATATGGTTATGGATACGGATCCTACCATCAGGAAAAACCGAAAAGCATCTTTGATCGCGTACTATCTCCATTCAAAAGAAGCTGACACTTTTTCTATGTCGACAATATCAATGTCCGATATTGAGGCCGAAACCGAACCACAAACTGGAAACATTCCCAGAGGAAATACCTGGAAATAGATGTTTCCCGTCTGTATATCCTTTCAGATAGTCAACCGTTAACTGTACAGATACATCATTTATTACCTGGTAGCGTACGCGGAAATTCAAGCGGTCGGATGCAGTTACAGTACTTGTCATGAACTTTGCACCGGTAAGGATAGCCGGAGTCGAATTGAAAACCACATCGGGTCCCCTGCGCCAACGTTGGTATTCGATTATTATCCTGAACTTGGGAAGAGGTCTCATTTGCACGCCACCGACCCACGCATCAGAGTTTTCACCGAGAAAATAACCCAGCCCATAATTTGCATGTGCGTAAGTAGTTGTGGGAATATAGTGGGCATAAACGCCAGGACGTATGCGCGTATAACTTGCATAAGCTTTCAAGTTCCATCCGGTAAATGGACGCGAACGGATTCCCACCTGATATCCCAATGAATTGCGCTGTTCGTTCGGTTTGAACATGGTTGAGAGTCTTATCTCGTCTATAAGGATGCTCGCATAAAGTTGCCCCCAGCTGAAGAGGTCGAAATTGAGGTCGGCATATACTTGGCTGTTCTGACCGGCATTGTTCACCTGTCCGTTGAAACTCTGATCAAGTGCATTGTAGAACATGATCGGGATAAAATGACCAGCATTGATGTTATTGTCTGATACGATGACCGAGCTTCCTAAACTAAAAGTCAGATACTTCCATGGCCGTACCGTAATAAGGTTGGCCACAAAGAACTTCGGGTGATAAACCTCCCTATACACTCCATTTCCGGTCATGTAGGACCTTGTAGAGTCTACAATATCGGAGCTTAACCAACCGAAGGTGTACGTAAGCTCCGCCCACTTGATGGGCTTCAGCTGTAGATGGAAACGAGGAAAACTCGGAGCACGTTTCGATAGTATTATCTGATCCTGCGGAGCAGAACCTAACTGTAGATGGTCTTTCAGTATTCCCACCTGTCCCCACTTCCATCCATAGGTTACGCCACCACGGATCTCATAATACTCTTTGGCGTTTTGGACGGTTGCGCTTTTACGTGAAACCCCTCCAAGATCCGGACTCAGATTGGGCAATGAGTTCCAATTGGGCTGATCGAGGTAGTCTCTGGCACTGAAATAAAACCCGAACCCTTTGCCTATTCTGCCAAACACTTCTCCACCCCAATTCTGAAATCGCCTCAGGTCTCGGTCTGTATTTATCATCCCCACACCTGTGATTATCGGGTTTACGGTTACCTGAAACAGATCATTGGCGAAATAGAGCAGGTCCAAGCGTTTCTTAATGCCGTGTTCATCAAAGGTTCTTCGTTTGAAGAATTTGCCTGTTCGATGCACCTTACCGGTTCCCAGGTCTTTACCGAATTCCTGTTTCCAAAAATCCAATTCTGCCCGCTGTACCTTATTCAGTCTGGCGGAGGAATCCGCAGCCCAAAGCATGGTGGCAATTTCCTTTCTGGAAAGCGGTTTTACGGCCGGGTTGTACTCTACAATGCCCAAGATTCGCAGTTCCGAGAGAAAATTATACACATCCTCATGATCTGTGTGATACGGAATATACTGTGCATGCACGCTTATTGATGAAAAAGAAAGAACAGTCAGACTGACCACAAGTAAGAAGATTCTCTTCATCATACTGCGTTTTTCTCACCTCGAACCATGTTCCACACCGTTCTCCAAATGATTTTCAGGTCTAACAGAAACGACCAATTTTCAATATACCAGATATCATATTCTACCCTCTTCTCCATGTCGATAAGTTCCTTGGTTTCTCCTCGGTAACCATTTACCTGTGCCCACCCCGTTATGCCGGGTTTGGCAAAATGGCGAACGAGGTAATTGTCAATCAGGGCAGAGTACTGCTCTGTATGTTTCAGCATATGAGGCCGCGGCCCAACCACTGACATGCTTCCTGTAAGAACATTGAAAAATTGCGGAAGCTCATCAAGATTGGTCTTCCGCATCAATTTTCCAACAGTTGTTATCCGTGGATCGGCCGATGTTGCCTGTAGTTCATCCGAAAGATCGTTGACTCTCATTGTACGGAACTTCATGCATATGAATTCATGATTATCCTCCCCCGTACGCAGTTGCCGGAAAAAAACAGGCCCTCGGGAACTCATCTTGACCAATACGATGAGAATGGGGAACAACCAGGAGAATATGAGGACAATGACAGCCAATGAAAATGCCATGTCGAAAAGCTTTTTCAGTAGCCTGTTCATGGGCAGTTCCAAAGGTTCTTTCCGAACCATCATTACCGGGATATGGCCGTAAAAGTCAATATTCACATGTCTTCCCTTGGTGTAGGAGTAAAAGTTGGGTATGAACTTGATCCGAACCATGTATTTCTCTGCCAGAAAAATGGTCTGCCTGATGATCTCTGGTCTATCCGACCGAAGTGCCATATAGATCTCATGTACCTTATTGTGTTGGAGAAACGGCTCCAATTCTGCTATTGGACCGATGATTCGAGCCAAATCGACCTCAGCCACGTTTCTGTCTCCGAAAAACCCCAGAAGTCTGAACCCGAACGAAATATCAGACTCCAACACCTCCGCGATCTTTACGGCCATATTTCCAGTACCTATCACTACAATTCTCCTGAAGTTGTAGCCCTTGGAACGCGCATACTTGAGGGACTTCAGAAAAAGTACTCTTGAAATGGCCACACTCGCACCGAATGCCAAGTAAAAGAAAAACAGGTGCAACCTCGAGAGATGGTCGTAGTCTAACATAAGCAGGAATAGCGCAACAGACATGATGTGGATGAGTAGCATTCTTATGGTCCTCATCAGTAACTTTTCAATTCTGTCAACGCGTAGCAAAGCATAGGCGTCCATGTACAGCACTAAGGCTATCCAAAGTACGTTTGCCAGTAACCAGATGGTACGTGTTTCCGATTCGGCCAATCGTGACGTGTTGCCATGACGGAGGTAAAGCGAAGTAAGGAATCCCGCATTCAGCAATACCAAATCCCACAGCAACACCGTTAACTTCACATAACGGGAGAATCTGTAAGAAGCGAGGAGTCTAAGCAATGACATCCTGGTAGGTTGGATTATCTCGGCCCTAAGTTAAAGACGCGCCTGTAAAAAGCTATCAGCTTTTGAGACTCATGCTCCCATGACAGTTCTTTGACGACCCTCTCATATCCATAGTTTCCCATTTCAGCCCTCCTCTCATCATATTCCAATAACTCGTTCATCTTTAATGCGAAATCATTTACATCCACGGCATACAGAGATGCTTCGCGGGCCGAGAATTTCCCTTCCTTCAAATCGAACTGGACAATCGGCTTTTTCAGTGCCATGTACTCCATTATTTTGTTCATCGTGCTGAGATTGTTCATTTCTGTGGGACGATCTGGATTTACGCAGATATCCGATGTGTTGAGCACTTCGATTAGGGTTCGGTCGTCAACCCTTCCATAAAAATCTACATTATCTCTGATTCCGAGTTTGTCGCAATAGGATTTCATCGGTTGTAAAGATGTTCCGTCTCCAATAATTGCTAATTGCACGTCATCACGTATTTCGAGCAGCATCTTGAAACTCTCAAGTAGAAGGTCAATCCCTTCCTGTGCTCCTATCACACCAACATATCCAACCAGAAACCTCTTTCCTTTCTTGTATTTTGGGATAGGATTTATCAGACTGAGCCTTTCCAGTTTCGGACCACTACGCACAACCTGAACCTTATCAGGGTCTATTCCTCCTCTCCGTATGGCTATCTCCTTGTAAGATTCGTTTGTGGCAATGCTGTAGCTGGCAGTTAAGAATGTCAGCTTTTCAAGTACCATCATAAGATGGTAAAATACGCCCTTCTTATTATACTTGGCGATATATAATTCGGGATTGATGTCATGATGGTCGAAGACGAACTTCACCCCGAGTAGCCTGAACCACAAAGCAACAAGGAAGATGAGATCCGGTGGGTTACAACCGTGGATAATATCGAACCGATGCTTGAAATATACTTTCCAAGCAAGCCACCATTCCCAGAAAAGAGCCGTGGAATATTCGAGCAGGTATCCGATGGCCCCATCGGCCTCAAATGGAAGTGGATGGCGATAAATATCAATACCGTTAAGAGTCTCATGTCTTTTCGTATATCCTTTCATTACAGGGCAAATGATGCTGACCTTGGCTCCATTTTCCTTTAAGGTATTGGCCTCTTGCCAAACTCTTCGGTCAAATGGAAGAGGAAGGTTCTCAACAATGATCAGAATATGTTTCCCTTCGAAAGGTCTCATTCTACCAGTTGATGCCCATGTATTGATTGGAATCCTTAATGCGGTCTGCTATTCCCACCATGTCCAAAATCACTTTATTTTCACATTT
Source organism: Flavobacteriales bacterium (assembly GCA_016124845.1). Taxonomy (NCBI): domain Bacteria; kingdom Pseudomonadati; phylum Bacteroidota; class Flavobacteriia; order Flavobacteriales; species Flavobacteriales bacterium. Next base: position 43,980 of record WGMW01000022.1, on the reverse strand, counting down.
TTCGATTGCAGACACGAAATAAGATTCCTTGTTGCAGAGTACAATAACATCAGCGGTATCGATTTCGTCCTTCAGGTCTCCGTCCAACATGAGTTCTGTGAGATGAGGAATTTTCCGGTTGATAAAGTCCAGATTTTTACCCGTCAGGCGTGCCAAGTTGATGTTCTTATCATAAATACCGATGTCAAACCCGCGCCCCAACAGACTTTCCACAACCTCAACGTTTGGGCTGTTCCGTAAGTCGTCTGTTCCTGCCTTGAAGCTGATTCCAAGAAAAAGGATCCGTTTGCCAAAGTACTTGCTCAATTTCTTTATGGCTCTTTGTACTTGAATTTCATTGGTTCGATTGATACTGTCTATCAGCGGAACATCAAGATAGAGGTCATGTGCTAAGGTTTGGAGACCACCTAAGTCTTTTGGAAGACATGAGCCGCCATAGGCAAATCCAGGCTTCATGTAATATGGTGAAATGTTGAGCTGCGTGTCCATACAGAGAATGTCCATCACCTGCTTAGAATCAATGTTCAGCTCACTACAGATGTTGCCCACCTCATTGGCAAAGGATATTTTGAGTGCATGAAAGGTGTTGTTTATATACTTCATTATCTCTGCAGTACGGGTATCGACCCTTACAAGAGGGGCAGATAACGAAGCATAGAGTTTTCCCACCATATCCAAGGCTTTTTCTGATCCGCCACCAATGAGCGTAAGCGGTGGATTGAAGTAATCATGGACAGCTGAACCTTCTCGAAGGAACTCCGGATTATCCACAATATCGAAATCCTTTCCTTCTTTTTTACCTGAAACGGACTCTATTATGCGCCCTACCTTTTCGCAGGTACCTGGCAGAATAGTTGATCTTACGGCCACTACGTGGTATTCTTGTTTTTCTTTGATCGCTTTGCCAATATTCTCAGCAACCTTGAATATGTAGTCAAGATTCAGGTGTCCTTTCTCTGTAGAAGGGGTGCCAACACAGATAATGGATGTATCCGAATTAAGAACTGCCTCTTTAGAGTCGATAGTGGCACTGACCAAGCCACTTTTCACTCCATTCTCAATTATCGCATCAATATCCTTTTCTACAATTGTGGCAATGCCTTGATTTATCTGATTGACCTTATCCTGGTTTACATCAACCCCTATAACCTTGAATCCGTTCTTTGCCAAACATCCCAAGCTTACACAGCCCACATAGCCTAATCCGAAAATGCTTACTCTCATATTTAAAACTGGTACCAAAAAAATCTATGAATCGGCAAAAGAATGGAATTTAGCACAGACCCGCCCTCTTTTTTGTCCTTTCCTTTAAGTTTAAGTTCTACCTCTGACTTTGACCGCAGCCTGTTCCCGTCAAACAGCATCCCTACCTTGAATTTTTCTTGGTTGCTCAGCATAGACAGTACGTGGCTTAAATCCACGTTCAGATCTTCAGAGAGTTGGTTAAAGAGTTTTTCAGGTTCAGACACCAGTTGGTCGTAACTTATTGTAGAGCATCGATGCGATTTTTTGAGGCCGTAAAGAACATACCTGGCAAGCACGTTAACCACAAATAAATAGACGTGTGCAGAAAATGCAGACTTTGCCGGTTGCTCAACATCCTTTTTGCCAAATGAATTGACCACATCGCCCGGATTTCTTTGCAGATAAACAAAGCTGATCTTGTCTCCGAAAATCTTAGACAGATGCTCTGCACGCATTGGATATTTTGACGAGTCGATAATTATCGAACAACCTCCCGATCTTTCGTCAATTGCTGCAAACAGTTGTTGATTGAAGATTTCGTAGGCTTCCATCTGCTTCCTTCCAACAACGTACTTGTAAAAGAAACCGCTGTGATATTCCAACTTTTCCGCAGTTTTCTTCAGTTGTTCAGAAAGAAGACCAACGCAATTTCGAACGTCAGACCACAAATCTGCCACCTCTTTATCTCTTGCGGAATGAGGCACCCCATTGCGCTTTAAAAACCGATTGAGTTCCCCAGCCGAAAACACCTCATGCTGGTTTCCGAGAAGAATATCCAAAAGCGTGGTGCCGCTACGGCCAGCCCCAATAATATAAATGATCTCCAAGCTCTACTTATCTACAAAACTCTTCATCCAAAAGTACATGGAAATGAGCTGGTAAAGCTGTTTTTCGTAGTTCTGTTTTCCATTACGATGATGTGCAAAAAGTTGGGCCAGTTCCTTCTTGTTGAAGTAGTTTCCGAAGAAACCGTTGTCATTCATCAGCAACGATTCTATTTGCTTGCCGGTCTCTTCCTTCAACCACTTTTTACGTGGGGTTGCAAAGTGCTGCTTCTTTCGATGTACGATTTCGCTTGGCAGGTACTTTTCTGCAAATCGCTTATGGAGCAACTTATTCTTCTTTAACGAGACCTTAAGTGCTGACTTGACTGATTCGGCAAACTCCATCAACTCAATGTCCAAGAAAGGCACCCGCACTTCTAACGAATGGTACATTGCTATCTTGTCCGTGTAGAGAAGAAGATCATCACTCAGGTTCATTCGTGCGTCAAATGCCATTAATGCATCTGCTTCCGTCATCTTGTTTAGACCGTACGTATCCAGTGCATATTCGAAGTGCGCAGTCAGGTTTGCTTTGGTCCTTTCTGGATGATATTCATTCACTAATTTGCCAAGAAATCGGTCATCCAGCACAGAACAGGTTTCGATGAATCGCTCACTGCGAGACTTTTTTGACATGGTGTTCAATGCCCTACGGCTTTTGTCACCTTTCAACACCTCGAAAACAAAAGGAACAGAGCTGTAAGGAAGATTTGGCATCTTACCCATAAGGTTCTGCAAGTTGTACTTGGGATATCCGCCCCAAGGCTCATCAACACCTTGGCCGCTCAATACTACCTTATATCCATCTTGGTGTATGTTCTTGGCCAAATGGAACATGGGTGTGATTGACTGAGAACCAAGCGGCTCTTCAATTATCTTGATAAACTTTGCCAGATCTTCAACGAAGTTGGACTTAGGTATAATAACAGGAACATGATTCAGTCCAATGATCTGGGCACTTCGAGCCGCACTTTTGACCTCGTCTATCTCAGTAACATCATCAAAACCGGCCGTATAAGAATTATAGCTTTCACCTGTGATATTTTTAGCAATCTGAGCTACTAAGGCCGAGTCAACACCGCCACTCAACATAATTGAAATAGGAACATCGCTTAGCAACTGCCGCTCAACAGCCTTAACCAGCTTCTGTTCGTACGCTTCGAGTGCTTCTTCTACACTGTAATCAGCCTTTTTAGGCCTGTAGCTGTAGAAAATCTGGCCGGAAAGTCGGTTGGATTTCAGGTCGAACTTGATGTAATGACCAGGTCTTAACTTGAAAACGTTCTTGAACAGTGTTTCAGGCGAAGGATTATATCTAAGCTTAAGAAACGTCTCTAAGTTCTCTTGTTGCAGTTCCAGATCCTTGACCGCTGACCTGATCACTTTCAGTTCAGAGGAGAAAATAAACCGTTTACCATCCCAGAAATAGTAGATTGGTTTAACCCCGAACGGGTCTCGTGCCAACACCAGTTCTTGTGCGGTCGGATTGTAGTGGCAAAAGGCAAAGATGCCATTGAGTTTATTGAGAATCGCCACATTTGACTGGTCGAACGCTTTGAGCAACGTTTCTGAATCTGAATGGCTGTGATACTCAAATTGAGTATGCAATGGCCGTAGATCCATGTGGTTGTATATCTCTCCGTTGAAAACCAGCTTACTTCCAACCGATTCATTACTCATCGGTTGATTTCCAGATTCTGAGACATCAACAATTGCTAATCTGGTGTGTCCCAGGCAAACAGGAACATCATTGCAGTTAAACCTGTCTAAGCGTTGATACTCGGGGCCACGATGCTTCAACAGATTCAGTTCAGAATCGGTCAATTCAAAATTCACGCTACCAAGTATTCCGCACATTATCGTCTTGTTCTAATTGTTTTTGCAGGCACTCCCCCAACAACGCTGAACGGCTCAACATTTTTCGTCACCACTGCTCCAGCACCTATAATTGAGCCTCTACCAATCTTTAGACCTGGCATAATGATGGCGTTTCGACCTATCCAAACATCATTTTCAACAATTACCTTCCGCTCCTGCAATTTGCCCTGCAAAGCCATTGGGATATCAACTCTCTGATAATCGTGAGAAGTTGAAATGATTGCCACTCCCGGAGCGATCATTACATGATCTCCAATTTCGGCAGATTGGATGAAAACATTTTCATTGATCTGACAATCAATTCCTATCAGGACCTTTCCAGGAGAACCGATGTATACATTTTCTTCAAAATAAGCGTTGCTGCCACCTTTAGATACCCCAAGGATATTTTTGGTGTAGAAAACCCTGAATTTGCGTGTTAAGGAAAGGTATCTTGAATTTGGCAGCTTATCAACAACCAAGTAATACAGCATGTAAAGTACTTTCTTCATTTCCGGTTGCGATTAACTGACGTTGGCTAACGGCATGCAAATATGGGAAAACTGCCCATCGGAGAGTGTTCCGATTCTTCTTAAAGCCGAATAGATCAATGTGAGAATAAATCTCATCCGAACGGCCACCAAAAGCACTTATCACTGTAGCGTCAAGTTTATCAAACTCAACTAATTCTCCCCTCAGCAAATGCCAATTAAGCATTTCTGCTTGGTCATAAAGGTCAAACTTCAGCAGTGAGTATTTGTCTGACTTATAGAACTGTTTATAGAGACCATTTTTTTCCTGGAAGTTCCTCAAAAAAAGATGGCCCGAATCTATGAGCTTATCCACACCCGCTAGTTCTGTCAGTTTAGATGTCTTCCACAAATTCTTAAGTATGAAAACGGTGTGAAAACAATCTATGAAGTTACCCTGAAAGTCAACGTCTGTGTAATAGTACCAAAAACCGTCTGGTTGCTGACCTTCCTTCAGTGCGTTAAAAAGCTTATTCACCCTGATTCGATTGACCTCCTCACTGCCAATACCATTACGCAGAAAAAGTGCGTGCATATAGAGGCAATAAGAATTGGAGTTGTACACTTGCAAGCGTTCATCCGTTGGCGCGTAGGATAAAACCAAGTTCGAAGAGGTTTCATTGAGCACAACCAGATCTTCTACAAAAAATTTATAGGTAGTTTGGAGCACCGCATCAATCCGTTTATCATCAAAAAAGTGTCGATACAAGAGTAATGCTTCAACCACGTATGGCGTAATGGTTGCATAAGGCACATTCTCGTCATAGGTTGCATTCTTTGTTACCCGAGGATTTCCTGTTCCCCAGCAATAGCCAGAATACCCAGAACAGGAATTATTAAGTAACCAATCCAAAGAATTTGTTGCGGACTCCTTATTGCGTATATCACCTGTCACAACAAACCTGGCGATGCAAACCATAATGTTAAACGCGTGGGAAATTGGATAGGCCCTTGCGGAATATGGAAGAATTGAACCAGCAAGATGATCTAAAACCACCGCTAGCCCAACAGGCAAAACCCCAAGTATTCTATTTTTAAAATACAGTGTACGAAGTTGCCTGCCTATGGATGAAAACCACAGATCCTTGGGGTCGCGACTTACTAAAGTTGGCCTGAACAAGAAACTATTGAAATCCACTTCGCTCATCACCCACATAGGTCAGACGTATACTGTTTGTATATGGACGAGGCTATAACATCCGATCCGAAGTGGTTTTTGCCGTACTCATAGTTGAAGTCCATAACCCTATTCATGGCGTTCACATCCTTTACCCAGTGTTCCAGTTTATTGAAAATATCCTCGATGTCTGGAGTGCAGATTGACCCCATTTTTCCGTCCAAGAACACATCGGAAATACCTCCAACTGCTGTGCATACCAATACGCAACCAGTTGATATCCCCTCCAGAATTGAAACCGGTAAGCCCTCTGGGTAATAGGTCGGAAAGCAAAGAAGATGGTGTGTAGCGAAAAGTTGCATTTTTTGCTCTCCAGTAACATACCCCATTAATCTAACGAAGCTCAGTTTATTGCTCGTCACATATTGTTCCATCTCATCATAGAATGGGCCATCACCAGCAATAGTAAGCTCTACATTATACTTTGACACTAAGGGCTCAACAGCTTTAATGGCCTCAAGTACACCCTTGGATTTAACTATTCTTGAAATGTACAACAATCTTATTCTAGAATCGGGTGTCAATATTTTTGCACGTACAGAAACACTCTGAACCAAATTTGTGTCCACACAGGTTGTATGAACTTGTATCACCCCTTGGTAACCCCACTCTTTTATCGGCTCTACAAACTGTGTAGACAGCACATTGATCAACCGTGCCTTCAGATAAGTAATCCGTACTAGCCATTTAAAGTGGTTTTGAATTTTTGTAGCTAATGGCACTTCCCAACCATGAAATGTTATCATAAAAGGAACAACCCGAATTCTGAGTGCCGCAATGAACAATAATTCACGAATAAAACTCCTTACATCTAACGATGGGTTCAAATGCGCAAGATCAAAATTCTCTGAAATGAGAAGTTTCCAGAGCTTAAATTGGTCGGTAAAGTAGTGCAAGATTCCACCACCTGTCTGCCCCCCCATTTCAAAAATTGTTAGATCCAACTCCTTTTCTTCGAGGTGGGGAATAAGACCATTCCAGTAACTGGCAACGCCACCTTTACCTGATCGGTGGGGTATAATGAGTAGTACTTTTTTCATTTTCTGAAGACCAGTGCTGGAATGCCCAACTTTAGGTTCACGAAATATGCATTATAGCCATTGACGAAAATCATGGATATAACCGTTGCAAGAGCGCTGCCAATAACGCCATAATTCGGAACGAGAAGAAATGAAAGTCCTATCGCAAGAATGCCGTTAATAACAACTCCATTTCTGTAGTAGCGCTCGTTTCCGGTCATTAAGAGCATATATCCTACGGAGCCAGAAACAACATTGACAAATTGCCCTATGGACAGAATGATAAGGGTTTGTTTTGAGACTTCACTACTGTATCCGCTTCCAAATAAACTGAGAATGAAATCAGCGCCAAAAACCATTACGATCATAACAGGAACCGAAACGGTCAGAAGAATCTTATTGGTGAAGATGAAATGTTCGCGCAACGATTCGTGACGCCCTTCTTCAAAAAACTTTGCAAACCGGGGTGCACTCACAAAATTGACCGCCACAAGCAGAAAGCTCATCATCATGGTTGTGTTTCTGCAAACTGCATAAATGGCGGCATCCTCAGCTGGTAGGTAAACACCTACAACCAATTGTCCTGCCCAAATTGAAATTTGTTGGAATACGGTTATCATCCAGAAATTCCTTGCTTCTCGAAAAAGGTTTGCAAACCGTCTCAGTGAACCAGATGAGACAATGAGATAATTCCTTATAAGAAATACGGAGAAAGTGAAGGTGATAGCCGTGACCAAAAGGTACAGCCCGACCAGCAACCTCAAATCTGAAACTCCTGCAAGAAAAACGACTAAAACCACCATTGTCGGAATAATTAACTTGACAACGGAAATCGCAAGAACTGTTTTTTGTAGCGCCTGTAACATATTTGAGATTATCTGTAAACCCGCTTGGAACGGGAAACAAATAATCATGAAAAATAGGGCGTTATTGAGCTCTGGTTTATTGAATACTACCAGCGACATCCATCCGGAAGTCGCGGTCAGTGCTAAAGCAACAAGTCCAGAAACTACAAAACTCAAGAACAAGGAAGCGAAAACGTCCTGTTTTACCGCCTCATCATTTTCAACAAAGCTCATTTTTTTCAAGAGAACGGTGTCAAACCCCAAAGTAAAAACGACTGAAAGCACATTAAACATTGTAAGCGAAATGAAAAACAAGCCACTATCGACCTGACTCAATGAGTTTGTTACAACTACTGTAAGTAAGAATGATATTCCAGCCGCAAACGTACGGGTAATCAACGCCAGAAAGGACTGGAACAGTATTTTCCGTTTCTCAAATTGAGCGGGTTTATCTACCATTTTTTGTCAGTTCCAGTTGTCTCACCTCGTGCATGTTCATTCCTACCAGCAACCCCACCAAAATCAACGCCCAAAACATCTGATGAGACTGAAAGAAAATACTGACCATGAGCATGATGCTGAAAACAATGCTGAGATTGTGGTGTCTTGTTCGTTGAGACAAATGAAAAGGTTGGATAATTTTTACCCCGATTTTGCCAATCATTGCCAAGAACAGCAACAATCCAATAACACCGGTAGAAACCAAAATATCCAAAAATCCATTGTGGGAAAAGAGCCTACGGTTGATTTTCTCATACATGTAATCCATTCCACTCTCTCTGCCTGTACCAAACGCAAGACGAAACAGGTCGAGTTCTCCCAAATACTGAATCATCGTTCCCCAGAAAACCAATCGTCCAGAGCCTTCAGACAATGCCTCACCACCGTAAGCATTCGTATTGTTTAGCCGCATTTGCACAACCTCAGACTGTGAATAAACCCAAAGAACACAAATGACCGTCAAAACTGCCAAGGCATAGTTCCGGATTTTTTTCTTCAACGTCCTTTGGTTGTAGAAGAGCATAACCACGCCACCGAAAAGCAGCATGACCCATGCTGTCCGGACATAGGTCAAGTAAACACCGAGTAATCCAACCAGTACCAGAAGAAGAAGAATCAGTTTAACACCCAATTTCCTTGTAGCACGAAAGAACTTGAGGGTGCCTATCGAACAAAACGTGAGCGTAATGGCTGCATTGTGGATATTTTCGAACGGTCCAGTGAACAGCACACCTTCAGCACTATACTTCCTCATATCATACTTACCCACCTCGATTGCCAAATCATTCTGAAGCAGACCCAAATGATATGGAACTGTACTAGAAATCAATAATGCGCATAGGTAAAATATGTACTTATCAATTTTTGCGATTGGACTTTTCAAAGCGTACAGAACGGTCAACGGTAAAATGAATGCTATGAAACTGACCTTTACTGCCGTTTCCAGATATATGACTTTGTCGGGCACAATGATTATCCCTTTGATAAGGAATAGTACGCCCAACACAAAGAAGTCCGGAAGCCTTTTGTTTCGGACCTTCCATAGCGCCCCAAAAACAAAAAAAAGCATGATTATTAGTTTGAAAAGAAAACCGAGGTTAGCGGTACTTGCCTTTGTTTCCGCGTGCAGAACAAGTGTCGCAAACGGAGCCATTAATGCTATCTTGAGCAGGCTTTTGTATGAAGGGGTGAAATAATTCATGTCGACACTTTGATCTTTAAGAGACCAAGGTCAATCAGCTTATTGCGCACCTTTTCTTTAAACGTACCCTCAAAAACAGAATGCATAACAATCATAGACCTTGAGCCAACGAACTGGAGACAATAAAATCCCAAAAGAAAGAATGGCCCGATGAAACGTTCATACAGACTCATTTCATTCCTGTGGGCCGTATATCCGTGTTTTCGCAAGATATCTCCAGCAATACACTCATAAAGAGAAATCTGTGCTGATGACAATTCTTCCAGATACCGGTTCGGGTTCAACTCTTTTGGTTTTTTACCTATGTTACGGTGAAATTTCTGTTGCTCCTTGCCAATTTTCCTTAAATAGTTGGAGGCGTCATTGCTTATGACTCGCCCCTTTTCAGAAATGTGCAGAAAATCTAAGATTTTCTGCACATTGGATTCCTCATCAGCAAGAATGTCTTCGTAGCGAACCGTAATAATCTCATCCCCGTAAGATGTCGAAGACCTTATCTTTGACCTCCAACCTAAGGCCGCTACAATTAGATTTTTCTCAAAGACCCTTTTTGTGAGCGATCTTGACTTCATTTTGGAGTAAAAAACCGCCCGTCCATCCCTTATCAAATGCACTACACGAAAATCGGGCAAGAATCTATTAAAATGCTCCAGTCGCTCATGTGCTCTTGGGATTTTCATAACAACCACATGATCGTCAAGTCGATCCATGCCGAAGTAAACGCACAGGATGGAATAGAAAACTTCAATTTTCAATTCTCCACCTGATAGAATGGCCTGTCGAAGCACCGACCTATCCATTGACAACTCCTCAAATTGCTTTTCCTCATATAGACGATGCAGAAGAGCATCTATTTTCTCGATACTGTCATAAACCTGATTCCCGTCTAACAGTATATTATAAAGCAGGCTTGTTTCCGGAAGAACAAGAATCCCCGAATAACGATCCAAAAGTGATGACAAAAATGTTGACCCCGACCGACTGTCATAAAGAATCAGTCCCACCTTAAGTGCATTCGAGTTAAGATTATTCATTTGTAGGTTTGTCAATACCGTCAATAAATTTCAATCCGAGACTTTCTCTTCATCCCAATAAGGTTTTTCCGTGGTCAACACCCTTACAATAATATTGGCCATGCAAAGCTACTAAAGCCATTTGATGACGATTGCGACCTCTCATTTATTCTCAGAGTATACAAGGTCAAAATCTGGAAACATCATTACGGACCATCTCAGAAACCAGTTCTTTCAAAGTGATTTTCGGCTGCCATCCCAATGTTTCTTTTGCTTTGGATGCGTCACCTATTAACGTATCCACCTCCGCAGGGCGGAAATAGTTCGGATCGATCTTTACCACTTCCTGTCCGATCTTCAACTGCTCATGCTGCACGGAAAGACCGGAAATAACCCCAACCTCATGCTGTCCTGTACCTTTGAATTCGAGTTCTACTCCTGCTTCGGCAAATGCCATCCTTGTGAAATCCCTAACAGATGTGCTGACACCTGTCGCGATCACAAAATCCTCAGGTTCATCTTGCTGCAACATGAGCCACATGGCCTCTACAAAATCCTTGGCGTGACCCCAGTCGCGTTTGGCGTTGAGATTTCCCAAAAAGAGAACATCCTGTTTTCCTGCCACGATATTGGCAACCGCACGCGTCACTTTTCTGGTGACGAATGTCTCACCACGTAATGGCGATTCGTGATTGTACAGAATTCCGTTACAGGTAAAGATTCCGTGTGCTTCGCGGTAATTGACCGCGATCCAATAGGCGTACAATTTTGCCACTCCATATGGTGAACGCGGATGGAACGGTGTGTTCTCATTCTGCGGAAATTCCTTTGCCATGCCGAACAGTTCGGACGTTGATGCCTGATAGACTTTTGTCTTGTCCTTCAGGCCAAGCAATCGAACTGCTTCCAGAACCCGCAATGCGCCAATTCCATCTGCATCTGCGGTGTACTCAGGAATTTCGAAACTGACCTGTACATGGCTCATCGCTCCGAGATTATAGATCTCATCAGGCTGCACTTCTTGAATAATACGGGTGATGCAATTGGAATCGGTCAGATCGCCATAATGCAACTTGAAACGAATATCCTTCTCGTGCGGATCCTGATACAAGTGATCGACACGCTCGGTATTGAAAAGCGAACTTCTTCGCTTGATGCCGTGAACTTCATAGCCTTTGCTCAGCAAAAGTTCGGATAGGTAAGCACCGTCCTGTCCTGTGACACCCGTTATCAGCGCAACCTTCTTAGCCATTCAACTGGTCCTTTCTGTTCAGAAAATCGGCATACGCCAATTTGATGCCTTCATCTAATCCGATGGTCGGTTTCCAGCCCATAGCGGCCAATTTACTTACATCCAGCAGTTTTCTGGGCGTGCCATCTGGCATTTCGGTATTCCATTTTATTTCCCCCTCAAAACCGATAATTCCTTTGATGGTTTCGGCCAGTTCGGCAATGGAGATGTCCTCGCCAACACCGACATTCAAGAACGCGGCTTCATTGTAATTCTGCATCATGAACAAACATGCAGAAGCAAGGTCGTCAATATAAAGGAACTCTCGTTTTGGCGTTCCAGAACCCCAAAGTTCCACTGTAGCATCTCCATTCTCTTTTGCCAAATGGAACTTGCGGATGAGCGCTGGCAACACATGCGAGTTCTGCGGATGGTAGTTGTCGCCAACGCCATAAAGGTTTGTCGGCATCGCACTAACGAAGTTGCAACCGTACTGCTTTCGGTAATTCTCACATAGTTTGATTCCTGCGATCTTGGCAATGGCATACGGTTCGTTGGTCGGTTCCAAAGCGCCTGACAGGAGATATTCTTCCTTGATGGGCTGATCGGCCATTTTCGGATAGATGCAGGATGACCCCAAAAACAGCAGCTTCTTGACCTGGTACTGATACGCAGCATGAATCACATTGGCCTCGATCATCAAGTTATCGTAGATGAAATCAGCACGGTAGGTGTCGTTGGCAAGAATGCCACCGACCTTGGCGGCCGCCAAAAACACAAATTCAGGTTTTTCGTTTTCGAAGAATTCATTCACCAAAACCTGATTTCGAAGATCAAGCTCCGAGGAGCTTCGGGCGATGATGTTTGTAAACCCCGATTTTCCCAGCAATCGCACCATGGAAGAACCGACCATTCCATTGTGGCCAGCCACATAGATCTTGGAATCGGGCTGCATCATTGGCCAAGCAGATCAGTTGTAGAAACGCCTTGAACCAATGGAATGATCACCACTTCGTCCACCAGATCCGCTCCTACGACATCCTTCGGTTCGTAATCGCCTCCTTTTACAAGAATCTTGGGTTGCAACTGCGTAAGGAGTTCGTAAGGCGTGTCTTCTTCAAAGACAATAATGGCATCAATAAATGGCAATGCAGCTAATGCTTCAACGCGCTGGTCAACCATGTTTATTGGTCGTGATTCTCCTTTTAGGCGTTTGATGGAATCATCGGAATTGAGACCGACCACAAGCAGATCGCCCAACTCGCGGGCTTCCTGCAACAGTTTTCTGTGACCTTGATGCAGCACATCGAAACAGCCGTTGGTGAAAACCATTTTTCTTCCAGCATTGGTCTGCTTGAAATCTTCAACCTGCGTTCGGGAAACTTCTTTGAAACCGCCTTTCAGAAAAGTTTCCAATTCTGAATGATGAACCACGGCCGTTCCGCGCTTACTGACCACAATTCCAGCTGCCGCATTGGCAACGAATGCGCTTTCGGTGACCGTTTTTCCTTCGGCCAAACTCATGCCGAATGCGGCAAGGACCGTGTCTCCAGCACCGCTCACATCGAAAACCTCTAATGCGCGCGTTGGAATGTTGAGAACTTTCCTGTCAGAAACCACCGTCATTCCATAACTGGATCGCGTAGCAACGATATTTTCAATGGCAAACTGATTACGCAATTTCTGACAAGCACTCACAACCAGATTATCGTCATTCTTGATGCTTTTTCCAGCTCCGGTCATGGCCAGTTCGGCCAAATTCGGAGTGATAAGAAATGCTCCGCTGTAAGCTGACCAATCAGCCCGTTTCGGATCAATCAGAACTCGTTTACCGTTAGCTGAGGCCAATTCGAAAATCAATTTCAAGACCTGATCAGAAAGTGTTCCCTTGGCATAATCTGACAGCAGAATTACATCTGAATCAGGAATTATAGCCTCCAATTTTGTAGAGAATTCCGCCAACTGCGCATCATTCCAAACAAGTTCCTCTTCTCTATCGAAACGAACGATCTGCTGACCAGAGACCACGCGTGTTTTCACAATCGTTGGTTGGCTTCCTTGAATCAAAGCAGAAGTAATCCCAACATTAGTGCAAGAATCGAGAATTGTAGCTGAAGCCGCATCATTTCCGACCAGTCCGAGAAGCGTTGCTTTTCCACCCAACGAAGCCACATTCGCAGCCACGTTTCCAGCACCACCAAGCGTTGACCATTCACGGTTAACTTTCACTACGGGAACTGGAGCTTCAGGGCTTATGCGCGTCACGTTTCCTGCCACATACTGGTCGAGCATGATGTCGCCAATTACCAATATGCGCGGTTGAGCTCCCATAAATTGAGGTTGAATTTACACAACCATACACGCACCAACGGTATTGTTGGTTGCTTCGTCAATAAGAATCATCGACCCCGTGTTGCGGTTTTTGCGGTATCCGTCCAAGAAGATCGGAACGGTTGTTCGCAGCGTGATTCGGCCAATGTCGTTCAAGCCGATGGTCTTATCATCTTCGATCTTGTGAAGTGTATTGATGTTCATCTTGTACTTCACATCCTTGATGATGCAACGCGCATCGCGTGACGTGTGTTTTAAGGCGTACTTACCACCGATCTGCATCGGTTTCTCATTCAACCAGCATATCATTACATCAAATTCCTGCTTAGCCTCTGGCTGATTGTTCACCTTCACGATCATGTCACCACGACTAATGTCGATGTCATCCTCCAAGGTCATTGTCACACTCATTGGCGGGAATGCCTCTTTTACAGGGCCATTCATGGTGTCGATGGATTTGATCTTGGAGGTGAATCCTGAAGGAAGAACCGAAATCTCCTCTCCTGCACGGAAGACACCACCAGCCACGCGACCCGCATAACCGCGATAATCGTGGTACTCGGTTGTCATCGGACGCACTACGTACTGAACTGGGAAACGAGGATCGATATGGTTCTGATCGCTTCCGATGTGAACGTTCTCCAAAATGTGCATCAACGTTGGGCCTTGATACCAATCCATTTTCTTGGAACGGTCAACCACGTTATCGCCCATCAAAGCACTGATCGGCACGAAGCGGACATCCTTGATGGCCAATTTGGCTGAGAAGTCCTCAAAATCGTTGTGTACTTTTTCGAATGCCTTCTCATCGAAATCCACAAGATCCATCTTGTTCACACAAACAACCACGTGTGGAATCTGCAATAACGAGGCGATGTAAGCATGACGCTTGGTCTGCTCGATCACGCCATTTCTGGCATCAACAAGTATGATGGCCAAATTGGCGGTTGACGCACCCGTGACCATGTTTCTGGTGTACTGAATGTGTCCTGGAGTGTCGGCAATGATGAACTTACGCTTTGGCGTTGCGAAGTAGCGATAAGCCACGTCAATGGTGATTCCTTGTTCACGCTCAGCACGAAGTCCGTCTGTCAGAAGCGCAAGATTCACATGCTCCTCGCCTTTTCTTTTGCTTACCGACTCAATAGCTTCCATCTGATCCTCGAAGATCGACTTGCTATCGTACAGCAATCGACCGATGAGTGTGCTCTTTCCGTCATCCACGCTACCAGCAGTGGTGAAGCGCAAAAGCTCCATGTTCAGGTATCCTTTGCTATCGTATTTTTCTGCTACTTCAGCCATGTTTATCCTAATTCACTAATTACCTAATCTCTAATTCCCTGATCAGAAATAACCTTGTTTCTTCCTGTCTTCCATTGCAGCCTCCGAACGCTTGTCGTCCGCACGACCACCACGCTCGGTTACGCGTGTTGAAGCCACTTCATCAATAATGGCTTCGAGCGTTGACGCATCAGAAAGAACGGCTCCCGTACACGTGGCATCACCGATCGTTCTGAAACGGATCTGCATTTCCTTTACCTCTTCGCTGTCCCGTGTCTGAATGAAATCGGTCTTTCCGAGAATCATTCCATCACGCATGAAACACTCGCGTTTGTGACTGAAATACAGGCTTGGGAGCTCAATTCCCTCCAAAAGGATATACTGCCAGATGTCCATTTCCGTCCAGTTGCTGATCGGGAACACACGGAAATGCTCGCCCATGTGCTTCTTTCCATTGAAAATGTTCCAAAGCTCTGGCCGCTGATTCTTCGGATCCCATTGTCCGAAATCATCTCGGTGAGAGAAGAAACGCTCTTTCGCACGAGCCTTTTCCTCATCACGTCTTGCACCACCGATGGCACAATCAAACTTGCCCGTTTCGATGGCCTCCAAAAGGGTCACGGTCTGCAAACCGTTTCGACTTGCGTTGAAGCCTGTTTCCTCCACAACTTTTCCTTGATCGATGCTATCCTGAACCGAAGCCACGATCAGATTCGCTCCCAATTTCTCCATGTACCTGTCACGAAACTCGATGGTTTCTGGGAAGTTGTGACCTGTGTCAACATGCATCATCGGGAACGGAATCTTGGCTGGCCAAAAAGCCTTTCGGGCCAAATGGGCTACAACGATCGAGTCCTTTCCTCCTGAAAATAAAAGGACAGGGTTTTCGAACTGGGCGGCAACTTCGCGCAACACGAACATCGACTCCGATTCCAGCTCTCTTAGGTGTGATAATTTGTATGATTCCATATTCTACTTTTTGATAAGCGGCAGAACCGCATCAAATATCTGTTGGGCACATTCGTCAACCGAACGGCCTACTGTTTTTACATCCAAAAACGGATTTTCTGGTGCTTCGAAGGGAGCATCCAATCCCGTGAAATTCTTGATCTGACCAGCACGCGCCTTGGCGTAAAGCCCTTTCACATCGCGTTTCTCACATTCTTCAAATGGCGTGTTCACGAACACTTCCAGCATGTCATCTCCCAAAATGTCCTTCGCCTGTTGGCGGATGTCTTTGGTCGGGCTCACGAAACAGTTCAAGGTCACAATTCCGCAGTTCACAAACAGCTTCGATACCTCAGCAATTCTGCGGATGTTCTCTTTTCGGTCTTCCTCCGAAAACCCAAGATTGTTGTTAATCCCCGAACGGATATTGTCGCCATCCAAAACCTGCGTCAGAATTCCTTCTTCAGCAAAAAGTTTTTCGGCTGCTGCTGCGATGGTGGTCTTGCCAGAACCCGAAAGTCCCGTCATCCAAATCACCAAACCCTTCTGGTTCAGAAGGCTTTCCTTATCCTCTCGCTGAAGGATGCGGTCGAAGGTAGTATGAATGTTTTCGGGCGTGCTCATTTGGGCGCGCGAAGGTACGTATTTGGTTTCGCTTTACCGAATCAGCGCCCCGAACAGCCGAAATTGTACATTAGCACCATCAATCTGTAGGATGACGAACAACGAATTGGTAGGTCTGAAACGCTCCATCGACCAAGTTGGAGTGGAGGAAAGAACGGCCCGTTTTCAGACACGGAGCATCAAGAATGCGACAAAGATTCAAGGGCTGAAAATGGCCTTGAACATGATCGATCTGACCACGCTTGAGGGCAAGGACACGGAAGGAAAGGTGCGGCAGATGTGCTACAAGGCGGCCCATTTGCATGATGCGCTACCCGACCTGCCAACGGTTGCGGCCGTTTGTGTGTATCCGACTTATGTGGCGACAGCGGTCGATGCGCTGAAAGGAACGGGTATCAAAGTGGCCTCGGTGGCAACGGCCTTTCCTTCGGGAAATTCATCGAGAGAAATAAAATTGGCCGATACCAAGATTGCGGTTGATGCTGGAGCGGACGAAGTGGATATGGTCATCTCGCGGGGTGAATTCCTTTCTGGGAACTTCAGTTTCGTGTTCGATGAGATTGCGGCCATTAAAGAAGCCTGTGGTAAAGCGCGCTTAAAAGTGATTTTGGAAACAGGCGAACTTTCCACATTGGATAACGTGCGCCACGCCAGCGACATCGCGATTTTGGCGGGAGCCGATTTCATCAAAACCTCCACAGGAAAGATCAGTCCAGCGGCTACGATGCCTGTGACGTTGGTGATGCTGGAAGCCATTCGCGATCACTATTACGCCACAGGAAAAATGGTGGGCATGAAGCCCGCGGGCGGCATCAGCAAAGCCAAGTTGGCGCTTCATTATCTGGTAATGGTGAAGGAGACGTTGGGCGATGCTTGGCTGAGCAACGAATGGTTCCGTTTTGGGGCCAGCAGCCTTGCCAACGATGTGCTGATGCAGCTTGTGAAACAGGCCGAGGGCCGATATCAAGGATTGGATTATTTCAGTAAAGACTGATGGCAAAAAAGACAGAAAACAAACTCGATTTCGGTTCAAAATGGGAATACGCGGCTGCACCTGAAAGTGCCGACCACGCCACCATCAAGGAAGAATACGGACTGTACATCAACGGCAAATTTGTGAAGGCCGAGGGCGGCAAGAAGTTCGCTTCCATCAACCCGAGCAACGACCAGCGCATTGCCCATTTCGCGGAAGCGTCTGACAAGGATGTGGACAAGGCGGTGAAGGCCGCGCGAAAGGCTTACAAGGAAGTTTGGAGCGTGATGCCTGCGAAGGAGCGCGCCAAGTATATTTTCCGCATTGCGCGGTTGATACAGGAACGCGCGCGTGAGTTTGCCGTGTTGGAAAGCATGGATGGCGGCAAGCCGATCCGCGAGAGCCGTGATATTGATATTCCGCTGGCGGCCAACCATTTTTTCTACTACGCTGGCTGGGCCGATAAATTGGAATACGCTTTCCCAGGAAAGAAAATCGAGCCCGTTGGCGTGGCTGGGCAGATCATTCCATGGAATTTCCCATTGCTAATGGCCGCTTGGAAACTCGCGCCAGCTTTGGCCTGCGGAAACACCGTTGTGCTGAAACCAGCGGAAACCACTCCACTCACAGCCATGAAATTGGCCGAACTCATTCACGATAGCGGACTGCCTGCTGGCGTGGTGAATGTGGTGACGGGCGCAGGTGCTACGGGTGCTGCCATCGTCAATCACCCTGATGTGGATAAGATCGCGTTCACAGGTTCAACGGGAGTTGGAAAGATCATTCAGAAAGCGATTGCTGGAACATATAAGAAAGCCACGCTGGAACTGGGCGGAAAAGCGGCCAACATCATTTTTGATGATGCACCTATCGACCAAGCGGTTGAAGGCATCGTCAACGGTATTTTCTTCAATCAAGGGCATGTTTGCTGTGCGGGATCAAGGCTTTTCGTTCAGGAAAATGTGAAAGATGAAGTGCTCCGAAAACTGAAAGATCGCATGAGTTCTCTGATCGTTGGTGACCCGCTTGACAAGAACACGGATGTGGGTGCCATCAACTCGAAGGAGCAGCTGAACACCATCAATAAATATTTGAAGATCGGCCAAGAAGAAGGCGCGGAGATCTATCAGCCGAAATGCTCGCTACCGAAAAAAGGGAATTGGTGTCCGCCAACACTTTTCTGCGAGACTTCGCAAAGCCACCGCATTGTGCAGGAAGAGATTTTTGGACCGGTCCTAACGGTGCAAACGTTCCGTACGGTTGATGAGGTGATTGACAAGGCGAACAACACGCCTTTCGGGCTTTCGGCCGGGGTTTGGACAGATAAAGGGTCAAAGATTTTCAACCTGACGACCAAACTTCGCGCGGGTGTGGTTTGGGCGAACACCTACAACAAATTTGACCCGACATCGCCATTCGGTGGTTACAAGGAAAGTGGTTTTGGAAGGGAAGGCGGGCTGCATGGATTATTGCCTTACGTGAATTTGGTTTAACCGCAAAGACGCGGAGAGTTTTCGCAAAGGGCGCAAAGAGATTATGGTGAACGAACTAAATACAATGACTGAAAATGAGCTGGCGACAGAGGTCATTGGATGTGCAATTGCCGTTCATCGTGCTTTGGGGCCTGGATTGCTGGAAAGTGCCTACGAACAATGCCTCGCATATGAGTTACGTCAATCTGGTTTTCGGGTCGAGGTTCAAAAGCCGATGCCGTTAGTTTATGAGGAAGTTGAAATGGATTGTGGCTACAGAATTGATCTGTTGGTGGAAGGCAAACTGATTATTGAGTTAAAAGCGGTTGAAAGGCTAATGGACGTTCATATGGCTCAAACGCTTACTTACCTGAAGCTAAGCGGATGTAAATTGGGTCTGTTGATGAATTTCAACGTTTCCGTGTTGAAGAAAGGAATACAACGAGTTGTAAATGGGCTATGATATTTAACCGCAAAGACGCTGAGACTGCGCGAAGAGCGCAAGGAATTATTAACGGAAAACTCCGCGCTCTCTGCGAAAACTCCGCGTCTCCGCGGTAAAAGAAAAAACATGTGCAGATTGGAAGTACTCAAAACATACAAGATCTACATCGGGGGGCAGTTTCCGAGAACGGAAAGTGGTCGTTTTTATCCCGTTGAGTTGAAAGACGGCACGGTGACCAACATCTGCCTTAGCAGTAGAAAAGACCTCCGCAACGCAGTTGTTGCTGCGCGAAATGCCTTCGAAGGGTGGAGCAGCAGAGCGGCTTTTAACCGAAGCCAAATTCTGTATCGCATTGCCGAAATGCTTGAAGGAAGAAAAGCACAATTCGTTGAGGAATTGGTGGCCGTTGGTGCTTCGCGAGCTGCTGCAACGAAAGAGGTCGAAACCTCCATCGACCGCTGCGTTTATTTCGCGGGTTGGTGCGATAAGTTCACACAGGCTTTCGGAAGTGTAAACCCCGTTTCATCCTCCCATTTCAACTTCAGCGTTCACGAACCAACGGGTGTTGTGACCATCATCGCACCTGAAACTCCATCATTGCTTGGGTTGGTGAGTTGTATCATGCCTGTCATCGCTGGTGGGAACACCTGCGTAGTACTTGCTTCAGAGAATTCACCACACGTGGCGGTAACGTTTGCCGAGGTATTGAATTCGTCAGACGTTCCAGGTGGCGCGGTCAACATTCTCACAGGAAAAGAGGATGAATTGGCCGAGCATTTCAGTAGCCACATGGATGTGAATGCCACCATTTACTGCCGTGAAAAGCACTTGAAAAAAATCCAAGAGAACGGAGCACTCAACGTAAAACGTGTGCTCAATTGGGCCAAATACGATTGGAACAGACAGGGCGAAGACCCTTACCTTCTTCTCGAAACTCAGGAAGTGAAAACCACTTGGCATCCGATCGAGAACATCGCGGGAGCGAAATCGGGATATTAATGTAAATGCCTGAATTCGCGCCCATATTGGTCGGGATCTCGGTCCTATTTCTGCTTGTAGCCCTTTACTCAGGGAAAATACGGGCGGAAGTAGCCTTTTTCTCGGCTGTGATGTTCCTAACGGTTTTAGGTGTACTCACCCCGAAAGAGGCCATCAGCGGTTTCGCCAATGAGCAGTTAGCAGTCATCATTCTTCTGCTGATTCTTAGCGATACCATCCGAAAAACGAACGTGATGGACGCGCTATTCAACCGTCTTTTCAAGGGAACGAAAAGTCAGCGGTCGTTCGTTGGGCGGATGATGCTTTTCATTGCGCCAGCCTCGGCATTCTTCAATAATACTCCACTTGTGGCGATGATGATGCCGTACGTGCATAGCTGGTCGAAGCGCAATGGCATGTCGCCCGCAAAACTGCTCATCCCGCTTTCGTATGTGACCATTGTGGGTGGTTGTATGACGTTGGTCGGAACCAGCACCAACCTGATCGTCAACGGTATGGCTGTGGATGCGGGACTTCCAGGCCTCGACATTTTCGATTTCACGTGGATCGGCTTGCCGCTGGCGATCGTTGGAGGCATTTATATGTTCTTTTTCTCCAATCGGTTGCTTCCCGACCATAAGGATGCGGTGGATGAATTCAGCGAGGATTGGCGCGAGTATTTCGTGGAAACGGAGGTCGGGCAAACCTCATCACTTATTGGAAAAACCATCCAACAGGCAGGATTACGGAATCTGAAAGGCAATTTCTTGGTTGAGATCGTGCGCAATGAGCGCATCATCACACCCGTTTCGCCTACGCACGTTCTGCGTTCTTACGACCGACTGATCTTCACGGGTGGTTTGGACACGATTCAAGACATGGTGAAAGCCGAAATGGGTTTGAGTCTGCCAAAAACCTGCGAAGGCGACAACCTCTCGGATGTGGTGGAAGTGGTTATCTCGTACAACAGTTCACTCATCGGTAAAACCGTGAAGGATTCGGATTTCCGAGGTAAATATGATGCGGCCATTGTAGCCGTTCACCGAAATGGCGAAAAACTATCGGGCAAACTGGGCGATATTGAACTCCAGGCAGGCGATGCGTTGCTTCTTTTCGCGGGTCGCGATTTCTACAAACGTGCCACGGAAAATGCGTTCTACACCATTTCGCGGAAGCAGAATGTGCGCGTTCAGGGGCGAAAAGCACTTTACGTCATTCTTGGTGTATTGGCCTCCATTATTGTTTCCGCAACTACTCCCGTTCCGCTGTTCACTTGCTTGTTGATCGTTCTTGCGGGAACACTCCTTGGAGGTATTCTTACGGCTACCGAAGTGCGCAAGGGGTTGGATGTGAACCTGTTGGCCATCATGGCTTTCGGGCTTGCATTGGGAAAAGCACTGATCAACAGCGGTGCTGCTGACATCATTGCCGAAACAGTCCTAAACGTTGGCAAGAACCTGGGGCCAATTGCCGTAATAGCAGGAATTTTCGCGGTGACCAACATTCTTGGCGCCTACATGACGAACAAAGCGGCCGTTGCCCTCATCTTCCCGATCTCGGTGAGTTTGGCGCACAGCATGAATTTACCTGTTGAACCTTTTGTGCTGGTTGTGGCGTTCGGAGGCGCGGCCAGTTTCATCACGCCTATTGGCTACCAGACCAACCTCATGGTATACGGTTCGGGCGGATACACCTTCAAAGATTTCATGAAAATCGGCCTACCGCTTACGCTGATCTACATAGCACTTGGTACACTTTTGCTTGTCTGGAAATACGATCTAATGTAGCATTAGCGTATCAAACCCTACTTTCGCGGCCATGATTGAACAGGCTATTAAAGGTGCCTTCGAAGGCGGATTGGAAATACTTGAAGTTTACGGAACGGAGTTCACCGTTGATGTGAAAGAGGACAAAAGTCCGCTGACTGAAGCCGACAGACGCGCCCATCTGAAGATCATGGAATACCTGAAAGACACTGGTATTCCTGTGTTGAGTGAGGAAGGAAAAGACATTCCATTCGCTGAAAGAAAAGACTGGAAACGGTTCTGGTTGGTCGATCCGTTGGATGGCACCAAGGAGTTTGTGAAGCGCAATGGTGAGTTCACGGTGAATATTGCTCTGATTGAGGATGGCGTTCCTGTTTCGGGCGTGATCTACGTTCCTGTGAAGGATGAAATGTACCTCGGAATCAAGGGAAAAGGTGCTTTCAAAATCAATGATTATTCAAAGATCCATGCTTCTCATACTGACCTGAACGATCTGCTTTCAAAAGGAGATAAACTTCCGATCGCATCCAACAGAAAAACCTTCTCTATGGTCGGAAGCCGTTCTCACATGAGCGATGAGACGTTGGAGTATTTCGACAAAATGAAAGCCGAACACGGAGACGTTGAAATGGTCTCGATGGGAAGTTCGCTGAAACTTTGCTTAGTTGCGGAAGGCGTTGCGGATGTTTACCCACGTTTTGCTCCGACCATGGAATGGGACACGGGCGCAGGCGATGCCATTGCTAGAAACGCTGGCTGCGTTGTAACCGAAAAGGATGAGGTTACTCCGCTTCGCTACAATAAAGAGAATCTGCTGAACCCATGGTTCATCATTAAGCGCTAAGTCGTCCAGACAAGCATCGCTCCGTCCAGTTTCTTCCACCCAAGATCGATCTTCGTTTCAACACCATCATAAACAAAACTGCTGGGTAGAATTTCTGGTTCGATGGAATGCACCTTGATCGGGTCACGGAAATCCAGACCAGGCTTTGCGTTGTATTTGTAAACCGCCTCTTTGGCGGCCCAGAAAAGCGTGGTGGTTTCGATGTCCTGCGCCATTCCGAGTTCATTTTCATCGAGAAAACGGTCGCGCACTTTCATCACATTGGGTTTGTAGTGCTGCACATCTACGCCCAATTTTCCCGTCCCAAGTAGAACAGCCGCATAACCTTCGGTGTGCGAAATGGAAATCTCCAAAGCATGATTCGGCAGCAGCGGTTTGCCGTTCTCATCTTTTGAAACTTCGGGCATTTCGCCCAGCATTTCAGCAATAAGTAATCGCGAAGCATAACGCTGCAATTGCGTTCTTGGATGGCGGACGGAAAGTTGCATAGCCAATTCGGGAAAATCTTTTTCAAATCGGATTTCCGAGCCATCTATTCGCCACAGGCCAAGGCGGTTGTTTCCAACCTGTTTGTCTTCGATAAGCGGCATTACTTGTGGCTGTTCAGATGCTCCAAAATGGGAACTGCACATCCTTCAAAATCTTCTTGGATCAACCAATGACTCGCATCCAGATCAACCCGCTTGTACTCGCCTTTCATGTACTGGGCAGTTCCTTCCACACCAACAGGCCCAATGGCAAAATCCTTCTTGCCCCAAAGCAATAATGTTGGTGTTTTTACTTCCAGATAATTATCCATTTTCTGCCCTTTTTTAAGGACTTTATAATTGGCACGATACCAGGCCAGAGCAGCTTTCAGTCCAGGTTTGTTGCCGATCACATCCAAGTAATCTAGCTTTTCTTCTTCTGAACTTGAACGCCATGTTCCTTTCAGCATTTTGCGGTCTTTCCGAAGCATGAACCACTCTGGAATTCCGCGCAGTTGGAAAAAGCCCATGTACTGGCTCATCTTCTTCTGTTTCTTATCGAACCGAACTGCATCGCTAAAAGCTTTTAAGTGCGGAACAGAAAGTGCAGTCCAGCTCTTTACCCTATCGGGATGATAGGCCACCACTCCCCAACCAACAGCCGAACCCCAATCGTGCCCAATAAGTTGGAACTTCTCGAAACCGAAAGCATCAGCTAATCCCACCACATCCGAAACCAGTTCCTCTATCTCGTATGCTTTTACATCCGTTGGTCTGGCCTGCGGACTGTAACCACGCTGATCGGGTGCAATGCAGTAGTAGCCATTTTCTGAAAGACGTTCCATCAACGGAATCCACATGTGGGATGTTTCTGGAAAACCATGCAAGAGAATCACAGGCTCGCCCGAAGTGTCTCCAGCCACACGGCACTTAAAGGTGAATCCGTTTACTTCCTTGTTTACAATATTGATGGTAGCCATGGCGTTGAAAGTTGTGGTCAGAACGACCAGAAAAACCAAAAGTCGTTTCATTCATACAATACTACGTTATTCAATCGATGCGAATATTCTTTACCCTTTTTCTTGCGCTTTCGAGTTTGGCAATCTCTGCCCAAAATGCACGTCTTTCAGCCGCAGCCACCGAACTCACCAAACAGAAAGTGACCTACGACCCGAGTTATTTCAAGATCGATTATCCTAACGGGGATGTTCCGCGCGACAAGGGCGTTTGCACCGATGTGGTCATTCGCGCTTACCGAAAACTTGGCATCGACCTGCAGAAATTGGTTCATGAAGACATGAAAGCCAATTTCAACCTCTACCCGAAAAATTGGGGACTGAAATCCACCGATTCGAACATCGATCACCGAAGGGTTCCGAACTTGATGAAGTTCTTTGAACGTCACGGAACGGTGAAAGCCGTTTCCAAAAACGCTGCCGATTACCAAGCAGGCGACATCGTTACTTGGAATTTGGGCGGAGGTATCACGCACATTGGAATTGTGGTAGACCAGCATTCGTCAGACGGCAAGCGGCCAATGGTCGTTCACAACATTGGCGCAGGCCAAGTGCTGGAAGATTGCCTTTTCAACTTCCAGATAACAGGTCATTACAGCTACAGCGACTAAGCACAACTCTTCAGCGGACACGAACCGCAACGCTTGCCTTTGCGCTTGTACTTCTCGCAGCACTGCTTCTTTTTCTTCTTCTTGAACTCGAAAACATGAAAATCCGTGAACGCGAACGGTTCCCGTACCTCATCTATTTGCTGCGGTTTCGATTGCACAGACCAAAAATATCTGTGCCAACTGCGGTAAGCAATACCTCAAAAAGGTGAATCGATCGACTTCGCTTACTCCGTGATGCTTACAAATGTGAGCGAAGCCTGATCCACGATGGTCACGGTTGAAATCGCGTCCATCAGCACGTTGTACGTCACATCGATGCTACTGTTGGATGGAAGACTTGCAGGCGTTTCCGAAAGTGCGTAGATGGTAATGGTGTATTCGTGCGAACCAGCATCTGGCGAACAGGGCGAAGTGTAGGAAATGGCCGTACCATCCTTGTTCGAACCCATGAACCACGGGCCATCATCGGCAGCGCCATGCGCGATAGAAGTGACCGATGGATCGATGTCCCAAAGCACGAGGTAGCTGTTCGGATGCGCAAGGTCGTTCGGGTTGGGATAATGGACCATCGATACCGCCAACGAGCCTGTTCCTTCTGGAACATTCGACCACGAAAGCGGAATCGAAGCCTCAATGTCGTTCACTTTTTGCTCACACTTGTAATCGTCCAAAAGTTCTCCGTTGGAAACGGCAATGCTCGTCAGCGTGAAATCGCCTGTGGCCGTTTCATCCTTCTTGCAGGAATTCAAAAAAGTGAGCGCAATGGCTACGCTGAATAGTAAGATCACATTCTTCATGGCTTCATTCTTTTAGGATTGTGTCATGCAATCTTACGGCAAAGCCAACCAACGAGTGTTACAGTTTTCCGTGAAGAATTAATGAATTCTGAAATGAGGCTTACACCAACTTATCTTCTGGCAGCCGCTTCGTTCTGCTTTTCAGAAAGGCGATGACGTCTTCATCGGTCTTCAGCGAATCATCCAACCGAACGAACCGCTTGGCCAGCGCCTTGTAATTGTGCGTCATAAGAAAGAACCACACAATGAAGAAATCGATGCCTTCGAACACGATGGCCTTTTCGCGGGCATAGTCATCCAAATGGTCGCGGAACTCCTTGGCCATTTCGGTGTAATGCATGCTGGGTTTTATGTGATGGATGATGTGATACCCATCGTTGAAGCACCGCTTGTTGTATGAGACCTCAATGCACGTAATGCTGTTGCGGTAGCAGTTCGCGGGTGCATCGGCATCCACAAAGGCGTGCTGTCCCCAGTTTCCTGCCATCATCATAAAACGCGTGAATACGAACGGGATGATGAAAACGGCCAAGGTCGCTTGCCAGTTCACGAAACTCATCGCAATTACAAACGCGTACCAGCTCAATTCGCCAAGCACCGTGTTCTTGCGCAGTTTGAACCGCTTTTTCCGTGTGAAATAATTGGTCAGATCAATCATTCCCAAGGTGAAGAACCGTAGGAAATACTTCATGAAATCACCAAAACTGTCGCGCTGGTACTCGATGGTGCTACTGAGGTCTTCGCGCAGGTTATTTTCTGGATGATGCATGCCCATGTGATGGCCGAAATACGTTTCGGGCGTTTCGCCAAAGAACGGACCCAAGAACCACGGAATGATCTTGTTCATCCAATCGTACTTGCGCTGAAACAGCGGCCGGTGGCTGGTGCAATGAAGCATGAGAATGTAGGGCGGTGTGAAGAACGCCCAGTTGATGGCCAAATAAGCCGAGGCAATCCACCAATTGAACCTTCCTGGCAGATACAGATACACCGCGATCGGAACGATCACCAACAGAATCTTGAGAATGAGGTGAATGAACACGATATCGCGCTCATCGCGGATGTAGCGCATCATGAACTTGGTGAAACCAGAACCCGAACGGTCTTTGAAAACCGGATCGGTGAAGGCTATTTCGGAAACGTGGCGCATTGGCCGCGAAGGTAAGGAATTGACTTTCCTCGGTTAAAGGCAGTTTCAGTTCGGTCTTTCGTGTGACAAGATCCGTTGCGTTGGCTACGTGATTTTCTTAGCTTCGCAACCCCAAAAAATCCACCAACAGACTGAGTTTCAGTAGCGAAAATGTGGGAGCGTGTAGCGCACATCATTCTTAAGAACCGCATAGCCATTCTGGTGGTTATCGGCCTCATCACGGTTTTGATGGGATACATGGCCACTTCGGTCAAGATCCGCTATGATTTTGCTGCGCTGCTACCTGCTACGGACAGCACGCTGATCAATTACAAGGCTTTTAAGAAGCAGTTCGGAGAGGATGGCGATGTGCTGGTGATCGGCATTCAGCAGGAGAAACTCTTTACCAAAGACATCTACAATGCGTGGTACGAACTGGGCGAGGACATCCGCAATCTGGATGGAATTGAGCAGGTGATCTCCTCTGCCCGATGTTATCATTTGGTTAGGAATGATAGTCTGAAACGCTTCGATTTCAAGTTGCTGAAAGACGGTGAAGCAACCTCACAGGCGGAATTGGACTCCATCAAACAGCAGATCATCGATCTCAAGTTCTACGACAAAATGCTTTGGGATGATGAATCGCACATCTCGGTGATGGCGATAACGATGAACGCCAAAGTGCTGGACAGCAAGAAGCGCGTTGGGCTCACCAACCAGATCATCAAAACAGGCGAGAAATACGAAGGTCGGTTAGGAGCGAAATTGCGCTATTCGGGCATGCCGTACATCCGCAGTCTGCTGGCCAAGATCGTGGAGTCGGAAATGTTCCTGTTCATTCTGTACGCGCTGCTTGTCACCGCGCTTATCATGTTCATTTTCTTCCGCTCGTTCAAAGTGGTGATGGTGGCCATGCTGGTGGTGGCCATCGGCTCGCTGTGGTCCATCGGTTTTGTGTCCATTCTCGGCTTTCAGCTATCCATTCTTACGGGACTTGTTCCACCGCTGATCATTGTGATCGGTGTGGCCAATTGCATCTTCCTGCTGAACAAATACCACACAGAATACCGCTTGCACGGAAACAAGATAAAAGGACTGCAACGCGTGGTGCGAAAGGTGGGTAAGGCCACGCTTTTGACCAACGCCACCACGGCCGCAGGCTTCGCCACTTTTACGGTTGTGGAAAGTTCGGTGATGAAGGAATTCGGAGTGGTGGCCGCAGCTTCCATCATGTGCATTTTCGTGCTTTCGCTGCTGTTGGTGCCGATCGTTTTCAGCTTCCTGAAAGGACCGAAAGCGCGCCACGTGAAGCACTTGGACCGAAAGTATTCACAGACCTTCATTTCCAAGATCATTGAGATCGTCCTCTCCTACCGAACGCGTGTTTACTGGTTCTTCGGAACGCTGGTGGTTGTGGGCATCTACGGCATCACACTCATTACTTCGGATGGCAAGATCGTGGACGATTTTCCGAAAGGTCACCACGTGTTGGAAGACCTTGCCTTCTTTGAGGATCACCTGAATGGAGTGATGCCGTTCGAGATCGAGATCAACGCTCTGAAACCAGGAAAGGCGATTTCTCCAGCTACGCTGAAGCGCATTGACCAATTGGAAGAAGCGATGGCCGAATACCCCGAATTTTCGCGGGCGGTGAGCATTGCCGAGATCGTGAAATCGCTGAAACAGGCCTATTACGGTGGTCTGCCAAGCAAATACAGCCTCCCGAACGGTAGCGAACGCGGGTTCATCCTTTCGTACGCCAATAACGGTAACACTGGAAATGGTCGTGAACTGCTGAACAGTTTCATCGACAGCGCACAGCAGGTTACGCGTGTCAGCTTTCAGATGAAGGATGTGGGAACTGAAAAATTGGAGAATCTGCTGGCTGAAATTCAACCCAAGGTTGACAGCATTTTCAATCCCGAGAAGTACAAAACGCTCATCACAGGAACATCGGTGGTTTACCTGCGCGGCACCGAGTATCTGGTCAAAAACCTATTTGTGAGTTTGGGAATTGCCGTAGTGCTCATCTCCTTGCTGATGGCGTACATGTTCCGCAGTTGGCGCATGGTGGCGGTTTCGCTCATCCCGAACATCATTCCCCTCATTCTTACAGGCGCATTGATGGGTTTCTTGGGCATCACCATCAAGCCATCCACCATCTTGGTTTTCAGCATTGCGTTCGGCATTTCGGTGGATGACACCATTCACTTCTTGGCGAAATACCGTCAGGAACTGGAGGCCAACAATTGGAAGATCAAGCGTAGCGTAATACTTGCTTTGCGAGAAGTTGGCATCAGCATGGCGTACACATCCATTGTGCTGTTTTTCGGGTTCTCCATCTTCAACATGAGCACCTTCGGTGGAACAAAGGCATTGGGGCTTCTGGTATCAATTACGCTGTTAGTCGCGATGTTCTCAAATCTCATCCTTCTACCGTCTCTATTGCTAACTTTGGAACGGTCGATGACCATCAAATACTTCAAAAACGCAGATCTGGATTCTTACGACCCAGAAGATGACCCTGAAAAAGAATTGAGCGTTCAAAACCACTCTGCATGAAAGGAATTATACTCGCTGGTGGCTCGGGCACCAGGCTTCATCCGCTGACCTTGGCGGTGAGCAAGCAACTGATGCCTGTTTACAACAAACCCATGATCTACTATCCGCTCAGCGTATTGATGCTGGCGGGAATCCGTGAAATTCTCATCATCTCGACTCCGCAGGATCTTCCAAACTTTGAAAGACTGCTTGGTTCGGGAGAACAGATCGGCTGCAAATTCAGCTATAAGGTGCAGGAAGTTCCGAACGGCCTCGCCCAAGCATTTGTAATTGGCGAGGAATTTATTGGAGACGATAAAGTAGCGCTGGTTTTGGGCGACAACATCTTCTACGGACATGGACTGGAGCAAACGCTCAAATCTGTGAATGACCCCGATGGTGGGGTGGTTTTCGCCTATCACGTAAGTGACCCTGAGCGTTACGGAGTAGTTGAATTCGACAAGGAATTCAATGCCCTTACAATTGAGGAAAAGCCGAAAGAGCCGAAGTCGAACTATGCCGTTCCAGGACTGTATTTCTACGATAATTCGGTTGTGGAAGTAGCTAAGAACCTGAAGCCGAGTGCACGTGGCGAGTACGAGATCACGGATGTGAACAAACACTATTTGGCTGAAGGCAAACTGAAGGTCGGCCTGTTGGGCCGTGGAACTGCTTGGTTGGATACAGGAACATTCGCTTCGCTGATGCAAGCAGGACAGTACGTTCAGACAATTGAAGAGAGACAGGGATTGGCCATTGGCTGTATCGAAGAAGTTGCCTATCGGCAGAAATTCATTACGGCCGATCAATTGAAAACCATTGCCGAGCCGCTACAGAAAAGTGGTTACGGAGATTACCTGATGAAATTGCTCAAGCAGAAATGAGATATCCCGCAAACATCAAGAACAAGATCCTGGTAACGGGCGGTGCTGGTTTCATTGGTAGCGCTGTGGCGGAAAAATTGGCCAAAGACCCCGAGAATTACGTGGTCATTGTCGATAATCTGCTCACAGGATCGATCAAAAAGGTTCCCGAATCAGATCACAACAACATCCGTTTCATCAAGTGCGATGTGAACGACCACAAGGACATTTCGAGTGTCTTTTACGCTTACACGTTCGATTACGTGTTCCACTATGCTGCTGTGGTTGGTGTAAAGCGCACGTTGCAGAATCCTGTAATGGTGCTGAATGACATTACGGGCATCAACAACATTCTTTCTCTGAGCAAGAATACTGGCGTAAAGCGCGTGTATTATTCAAGTTCTTCTGAGGTTTATGGAGAACCTGTTGAATTCCCGCAGAATGAAGAGACCACTCCGCTCAACTCGCGGCTTCCGTACGCCATTGTGAAGAACGTGGGCGAGGCTTACTTGAAGTCATTCCACCGCGAATACGGTTTGGAGTACACCATTTTCCGATTCTTCAATACCTACGGACCGAAACAGAGCAAGGAATTCGTCATCTCACGGTTTCTTTCCATGGCATTGCAGAATCAGGACATCACCATCTATGGCGATGGTTCGCAAACACGAACGTTCTGCTACATCAACGATAACGTGGATGCATGCGTGGGCGCATTCTACAAAGACATGTACGTGAATGATGTGGTGAACATCGGTGGCAACATCGAAGTGCCGATCCTCGAACTCGCCAACATCATTATTGATGTAACCGGTTCCAGTTCCAAGGTGATTCATTTGCCTGCTTTGGAAGAAGGTGATATGACGCGTAGACTGCCCGACACAAGCAAGATGAAAGTGTTGCTCGACCGTGAGGTGACCCCGCTCAAAGAGGGCTTGAAAGAAGTGATCCAACGCGGTCAGTTCATTTCGCTGATCAAGTAAATGCAGAAACTCGAAGAGCTTAGATCGCGCATCGAACAGGTCATCAACAGCCTGGAAATGCCTGCGGAGCCGAAAAATCTTTACCAACCCATTTCGTACACACTTGCCAACAGCGGCAAGCGCATGCGACCGCTGTTGGTACTGCTCGGCTGCAAGATCTTCAGCGAATCCATTGAGAATGCCGTTCACCCGGCCATTGGCATGGAGCTGTTCCACAACTTCACGCTGCTGCATGACGATATTATGGACGATGCGCCACTGCGCAGAGGCAAACCCACCGTGCATCGGAAATGGAACGCCAACGTGGCCATTCTTTCTGGCGATGCCATGATGATCCAAGCGTATCAGCATGTGCTGGAGACCAAGCAAGATGCGCTGGCAACGATCCTTCGAGTATTCAACAGTACAGCTTTGGAGGTTTGTGACGGGCAGCAACTCGACATGGACTTTGAGCAAATGGAGCGTGTCTCCATCGATGATTATCTGAATATGATCCGACTGAAAACCGCTGTGCTTTTAGCAGCTTGTTTGAAAGTCGGTGCAACCATTGGTGGTGCGAATGAAGAGCAATCGCAGTTACTGTACGATTTCGGACTGAACACAGGAATCGCCTTCCAATTGCAGGACGACATTCTGGATGTGTATGGCGAAAGCAACAAGGTCGGAAAGCAGAAAGGAGGCGACATCATCGCCAACAAAAAGACTTTCCTGCTGCTGAAAGCCATGGAATTGGCCGAAGGAAACGATGCGTTGGAACTCAAGAATTGGCTTGCTTCAAGTAATGAAGGAAAAGTTGAGGCGGTGACGGCCATTTACCACAAACTCAACATCCGCCAATTGGCCGAAGAACGCATGTGGCAGTTCTACAATTCAGGAATTGAAAACCTCGAAAAAGTGAATGGAAACCAAGAGTGGATCGCCACTTTGAAAGGGTTTACCCACGCGCTGATGCACCGCGAATCATAATCTCAGACCTTCCTTCAAGGTTTCGGAAACCTTGAAGGTCTCAGCCAAAGAATGGAAAACCTGCCATTATCCAAAACCGATTTCGACCGCTACGAACGGAGCGTTGGCCTCCTACAGGAAGTTGTGGCGCAGATCAACAAGGATTTCCGCTTACAGGGTTTCGATGTGGAATTTTCTGGCGAAGGCGAAACCGCCTACCAAGAACTCACCGATCAGCTCAAACCTGTGATCGAATACATGCTCGAAAACCAGACCGAAACCTTTTGGAATCTGATCTACGGTATTGATCTGAGCGAAAGCAAGGTAAGACGCATTCTGTTCGGTAATGATGAAAACCTTGACGCCATCCGCGAACTCACCGACCTGATTCTGAAACGCGAATTGCAAAAGGTCGTGATCCGTTATTACTATTCAGGTAAACAACTTCCCTGAAATTCGCGTTTTGTCAAGGTAACGTATTCTTAACCCGCTTTGAGAATCGTACTTTTGCCACAACAAAAAAGAACAGGCACCGTCCCCGAGTAAATGGATCAATTTTCCTACCTCTCAAACATGGATGTTTCCGCTGTGGAACATCTTTACCAATCGTTCAAATCCGACCCTGAATCCGTATCAGAAGACTGGCGACAGTTCTTCGCTGGTTTCGACTTTGCGCAAGAGCTTTACGACCAGGATGATGCGACCTTTGGCATTCCAGCCAACGTCAAGAAGGAGTTCGATGTCATCAACCTGATCGATGCATACCGAAAGAACGGACACCTTTTTACGCGTACCAACCCCGTTCGTGAGCGTAGAAAATACTCGCCCACGTTGGCCAAAGAGAACTTTGAGCTGACCGATGATGACCTCAACACAACGTTCCGTGCGGGAACGATGATCGGTAT
Source organism: Flavobacteriales bacterium (assembly GCA_016124845.1). Taxonomy (NCBI): domain Bacteria; kingdom Pseudomonadati; phylum Bacteroidota; class Flavobacteriia; order Flavobacteriales; species Flavobacteriales bacterium. The sequence continues at coordinate 10,618 of WGMW01000022.1, read as the reverse complement.
CGGAGCAGCCACCCTGAAAGAGATCATTCAGCATCTGGAGAAAACCTACTGCGAGAGCATTGGCGTGGAGTACATGTACATCCGCAAACCAGAGGTTTTGGAGTGGATGCAAAAGATGCTGGAAAGCAACCAGAACCAACCGAATTTCTCGCTTGAGGAAAAGAAGCAAGTGCTTAAAAAACTCAGTCAAGCAGTACTTTTTGAGGAGTTTCTTGGTAAGAAGTTCACAGGCCAGAAACGTTTCTCGTTGGAAGGAGCCGAATCGCTCATTCCAGCTTTGGACATGGTTGTGGAAGAAGGAGCCGTGCTCGGAATAGAGGAATTCGTAATGGGCATGGCGCACCGCGGTCGTTTGAACGTGTTGGCCAACATTCTCAACAAGACCTACAAAGAGATCTTCACCGAATTTGAAGGGAAAGATTACGAAGACGCAGACATCGAAGGCGATGTGAAATACCACATGGGTTACACTTCGTACATGACCTGCGACAATGGCAAAAAGGTGAAGTTGAACCTTTGCCCCAACCCTTCGCACTTAGAGGCGGTTGACCCTGTGGTTGAAGGACTTTCAAGAGCGAAGATCGACCGAAAATTCAAAGGTGATAACAGCCGACTTTGCCCGATCTTGATCCATGGCGATGCTGCCGTGGCTGGACAAGGCGTGGTTTACGAAGTAGTTCAGATGGCCAAGCTCGATGGCTACCAAGCGGGCGGAACCATTCATATCGTCATCAACAACCAGGTTGGTTTTACCACCAACTATCTGGATGGCCGCTCGAGCATTTACTGTACGGATGTGGCCAAAGTGACGCATTCTCCTGTGTTCCACGTGAACGGAGATGACGTGGAAGCGGTAGCTCACACGGTTCGTATGGCCATGAAGTTCCGTCAGAAATACAAAAGCGATGTGTTTGTGGACCTGCTTTGCTACCGCAAGTACGGCCACAACGAAGGCGATGAGCCTCGTTTCACACAGCCTCAACTTTACGACATCATCGCGAAGCACCCGAATCCGTTGGCCATTTACAGCCAGCAATTGACCTCATCTGGCGTGGTAGGTGCCGATCTTGTAAAACACATGGAAGCCGATTTCAGCAAGATGCTGCAAGAGCGTTTGGATGAGTCGAAAGAAGTGCAGAAAGCTACAGTAACGCAGTTCCTCGAAGACACGTGGAAAGGTTATCGCTTTGCGAAAAAGGAAGATTTTGAAGTGTCTCCCGAAACGGGAGTTGAGGAGAACACACTGAAGGAAATTTCGAAGGTGCTGACCACGATTCCGAAGGATGTGAAGGTGTTCCGCAAAATGCAGAAGATCCTGAAAGATCGTGAGAATATGGTCTTTGAAACCGACAAATTGGATTGGGGCATGGCCGAACTGTTGGCTTATGGCTCCGTTCTGAAAGAAGGTCACGAAGTGCGTATTTCTGGTCAGGATGTGGAGCGCGGAACGTTCTCACACCGCCATGCCGTACTTAAAATTGAAGATTCAGGAGCGGAATATGTGCCGTTGGATCACTTGGGCGAAGGCCAAGGAGAATTCAACATTTACAACTCGTTCCTTTCTGAATATGCCGTGCTCGGTTTCGACTACGGTTACGCCTTCGGTTGCCCGAATTGCCTGACCATCTGGGAAGCGCAGTTCGGTGATTTCAACAACGGTGCGCAGATCATCATCGACCAGTTCATTTCCTCTGCTGAAGAGAAATGGAAAGGCATGAACGGCATTGTGATGCTGTTGCCGCACGGCTACGAAGGCATGGGCGCAGAGCACAGCAGCGCGCGCGTGGAGCGTTTCCTCATGCTTTGCGCAGACGATAACATGCAAATGGTGAACTGCACCACGCCAGCCAATTTCTTCCATGTGCTTCGAAGACAGATGAAGCGTGAGTTCCGCAAGCCGTTGGTCGTGTTCACACCGAAAAGCCTGTTGCGCCATCCACGTTGTACTTCATCGCTGAAGGAATTGGCCTCTGGCCGTTTCCAAGAAGTGATCGATGATGCAACTGCAGATCCGAAGAAAGTGGAGCGCGTGATCATGTGTACGGGAAAGGTTTACTATGACCTTCTTGAGAAGAAAGAGGAATTGAACGCGGAAGAGGTAGCCATCGTTCGTTTGGAGCAATTGGACCCTCTACCACGTACGCAGATCGCTAAGCTTCAGGAGAAATACGGAAAAGCCAAATGGGTTTGGGTTCAGGAAGAGTCGGCCAACATGGGCGCTTGGGCGCATCTGTTGCGCAAGCTTCGCCAAGTTGACCTTGAACTTGTTTCGCGTCCGTCTTCTGGTGCGCCAGCCACAGGCTCCGGGCAGCGACATCGAGCCGAGCAGGCAAAACTATTGGATCAAGCATTCGCCAACCTGAAGGTCACGGCTTAAAATCAAAATATGATAGTTCGCCTGTATGAACAAGGAACATGAAATAGCCACAGAGACGCAGAAAACACAGAGGTTTTCACAGAAAATCTGTGTTAGTGTGGCCAAAAAATGTCTCTTTTAGAGTATTGTACAAAAGCGAATCATCACAGTATCAAATCAGCAAACACCACAAAATGCCAGTTGTAGAAATTACCGTTCCGAGTCCTGGAGAGTCGATCACCGAAGTTGAAATCGCAACACTTCTGAAGGAAGATGGCGATTACGTTTTCCTTGACGAGGAGATCTGTGAAGTTGATTCAGACAAGGCCACATTGGCCATTCCAGCCGAGAAGGCAGGAACCATTACTTGGAAAGTTGCGGAAGGCGATGCGGTGCCTGTTGGCGGTGTGATCGCCACCATCGACACCGATGCCGAGGCACCTGCTGGTAGCGAAGCTCCGAAAGAAGAAAAAGCTCCAGATCCTGCACCTGCGAAGCAAGAGGCGCCACCCGCAGCTAAGGAAGAAAAGAAAGCACCTGTTGCTGCCGCCAAAGCTGATTCGTATGCAAGCGGAACGCCTTCTCCAGCGGCTAAGAAACTGATGAGTGAGAACGGAATTGGTGCCAACCAGGTGAAAGCCACTGGAAAAGATGGTCGCATTACCAAGCAAGATGTGCTGGCTGCGATGTCTTCAGGATTTGCGTTGGGCGATGCAGGTCAGAGTTGGGCTGGTGGTCGCGAAGAACGCAGAGAGAAAATGAGCATGCTGCGCAGGAAAGTGGCGGAGCGTTTGGTTTCTGTGAAGAACGAAACGGCCATGCTCACCACGTTCAACGAGGTGAACATGAAGCCGATAATGGATCTGCGCAACAAGTACAAGAACCAGTTTGCCGATTCTCACGGAGTGAACCTTGGTTTCATGAGCTTCTTCACCAAAGCGGTGACTGAAGCCTTGTATCATTTCCCTGCGGTGAATGCCATGATCGATGGTCAGGAATTGGTGTTCCACGATTACTGCGACATCGGTATTGCAGTAAGTTCTCCGAAAGGACTGATGGTTCCAGTTGTGCGCAATGCAGAGCAGATGAGCTTGGCCGAAATTGAGGCTGAGATCAAGCGTTTGGCCATCAAAGCGCGCGATGGAAAGATCACGGTAGAGGAAATGACTGGCGGAACATTCACCATAACGAATGGTGGAGTTTTCGGTTCGATGATGAGCACCCCGATTCTGAACCCACCACAGAGCGCCATTCTTGGAATGCACAATATCGTAGAGCGCGCGGTTGTGGAAGACGGTCAGGTCGTTGCTCGTCCGATGATGTACCTGGCGTTGAGCTATGACCACCGCATCATTGATGGAAAAGAGTCTGTTTCGTTCTTGGTGAAAGTGAAGAACATGCTCGAAAACCCTGCAACCATGCTATTCGGTGGTAAGACGGGCGAAGAAGTTCTTTTAGGACTTTGATTGGTCACCCTGAACTTGTTTCAGGGTCTACTGGATGCTGAACCAAGTTCAGCATGACATGCTACGAAAGGTTTTTGGAAACATCCTCCAAAACCTGCTCAACCGCAGGACATATTTCCGCGTTCTTCAAATGCAGCTTCAGTAATTGGTGCTGCTTTACACGGTCGGTGTGCGGGTATTCTCTACAAGCCTTTGGCCGATGTTCATAAATGGAACAGTAATTATCCGCACCTAAAAATGGGCATGGCATTGATTTGAAAACTTGGTCGCCATACTCATCCACACGAACGTATTGCTCCACAAACTCGGCATCTTTCATCCGAAGGTGCTTAGAAACTCGCTTGATGTCGGTGTCTGTTAAAAGTGGGCCAGTGGTTGTACAGCAATTGGCGCATTGCAAGCAATCGATACACGAAAACGCTTTCTCATGTGCCTCATGAAAAAGTGCATCCAACTGGCGTGGATTGACCTTTTTAAGCCGTTGAATTAGTTTCTTCCGTTCTATAGTCACGCGGGCGGAAATCACCCGTTAATGGCCACAACCTCCCTAACTTCTCCCGGAAGCCGGTTCTTTAGCAAGGTTTCGATACCATTCTTCAACGTTACCGTTGAGGAAGGACAGCCGCTACAAGCTCCACGGAGTACCACGTTCACCACTCCGTTCTCATAGCCTTTAAAGGTGATATTGCCACCGTCTTGCGCCACGGCAGGAGCGATCTCATTGTCCAAAATGGCAATGATCTTCTCTTCGAGGTCTGAACTTGGTTCAGAATGTACGCGTGTAGCAGCAATGTCTTCTTCGGTCTTCAAAGCACCTTCAGGAAGTTCGGTTACAATGGTTCCACCACCGTTCAGATAATCGCGGACGAACTCGCGGAGTTCCATCACCACATCTTCCCATGCGACCATATCAGACTTCATCAAAGTGATGAAATTGTACTGGATGAAAACCCCTGTAATGAACGGGAACGCGAACAGCTTCATTGCCAATGGGCTTCCCTTGGCATCTTCAAAACTGGTGTATTCGGCCAAGCCGCTTTCCAAAAGCACCCGATTGGCCACAAACTTCATTGTGGTAGGGTTGGGCGTAGCTTCAGCATAAATGGTGTATGGGACGGTCTTTTCCATGGGTTATTCAATCACGATTCTTCGCTGCAAAACGCCTTTGTCGGTTGAAATTCTGAGTACGTAGATTCCTTTGACATACGAACTCATATCGAATTCCTTTCTCCAATAAGAACGGGCAGACAGTTTGGTCTGATAAACCCGCTGACCCAAGACATTGTTCAACTCGACCTGCATTTCGGAAGCCGCATCCAACGAAACTTCTACGGCAAACTGGCCTGTGTTCGGATTGGGATAGACCACCAAATGCTGATCGGAAAGCACTTCCGTAATGCCAACACCGAACGGAACAACAACAATGCTCTGCGAAACCGTAGTGGTGCAGTTGTAGTTGATGGCCGTAAGCGTTATGGTGTATGTGCCTTCGTTGCTGTAAACGTGTATCGGATTCACCGTTGGATCCGTTCCCGTTCCATCCCCGAAATCCCATTGGTATTCGGTGGCATTCTGGCTGTTGTTGGTCAATTCCACATTGCCAAGACCCGAAAGCACAACTGTATCTGTGTTCATAGTAAATGCGGCCGTAAGGCCGATGTTCGGACAGTTCCAGTTCACATCCACTTCACTGTAAGCCGTATCAGAACAGATTCCGTTTGATGCGATCATGAACACGGGGCGCACTCCAACCGCAGCAAAGGCATGACTTGGACTCTGCTGTGTGACCAACGGAGTTCCATCACCGAAATTCCATGTCCAAGAATTGACCGCTGGCGTGGTCTGATCCTGAAATGAGACCGATGCTCCTAATGTGGCAGTGGACGGCCCTGAGAACGAAGCATTCAACGATGGGAATGTGTTTATATCAATCTGATCGGAAGCCTGACAGCCGTAAATATTGGTGATGGTCACATCGTAAGTACCACCTTGCGTAGGTTGATAGGTCTGCGATGTGGCACCTGGAATGCTCTGAGTTTCGTAAAACCACTCGTAGGTCGAACCTTGGTTCAGTGCATCCAAAACGGGAAAGGACTCATTCGCACACACGTTGATATCTGCCCCCAAGAAAACAGAGGGCTCACTCACCAGCACTTCCACCTCATCCTGCCCAGAACAGCCATCCTGTTCCACCACAGAAACCGCGTAGTTTCCCGGAAGGTTAACCTCCAATTCTATATCGTTGGTTCCGACCGGATTTCCGTTCAACGTCCATGAGTAATCGGCACTATCGATTCCAGCGTTAAGGACAGGCAGCGGATTTCCCGGACAGATGGCCTGATCGGGCCCAAGATCAACGGGCGTGATGGTGTAAATCTCCACGTATACACTATCCGTTCCCGAACAACCCGGACCGTAGCTTACCTCCACTCCATACGTTCCAGTAACTGTGGTTTCAAGGTGCTGTTGAGGAAGTCCTGTTGGAAATCCATTGAGATACCACATATATGTGGCACCGTCATTTCCTCCACCATCCAGCACCGGAAGCCCGCCAAGGAAGCAGGCGCGTAGGTCCGGTCCAAGATCTGGCTGCACCTGCTGCAACACATGAACCGTATCTACAGCTTTCGATGTTCCACAACAACTGGTGGTGATGAGTTCGATGACATAATCACCGGGCGTATTGAAGGTCACCGTTCCCGGATTCTGATCTGTAGAAGATGTAATGGAGCCTCCAGGAATGGTCCATTCGTAGGTTTCACCCACAAAAGTGGTGGAAAGGTCTGTTGATTCTCCTGCACAGATGGTGAAGCGTGAAGCATCGATGACAGGTGGGTCGAAATCCTCCTCCACCAAAATATAATTGGCATAGAAGTACGGAACCCCGTCCACAATAAGCGTCAAGTTCCTTGAACCGAGCAATCCTGAATACTGAACGGTATCGACCTGTTCGGTACTATTCTGTGGTTCGGCCCCGAAACCGAATATCCAATTGATAATCCCTGTAGCATTTGTTTCTACCCTTACGTTGGAGTTGGTACAACCGAAATACTCCACATGGATCTCCGGCTCCCAAGGATTGTAAATGTTGGGGTCGAGCGCAGGAGTTGCATCCAGTTGGTAAAGTCCTTTCCGCACACCATCCGAGCCTTTCCCGCCAGGGCCTCCAATGCCGCCATCGCCACCTCGGCCACCATCACCTCCTTCGCCATTGTTGCAACTGTGATTGGGGCCATTGTCGCCCAAAACACCTCCCATGCCTCCTTGCCCTCCAGGGCCACCAGGGCCGCCTGCTCCACCTTCACCTCCTTGACCACCATTACCCATCAGGTATCGGCAGTCTTGAATGACCCCATTGCTACCATTATTGTACGCAAAGACGCAGAAGATGCCTCCTCCGCCTTCGCCACCGATACCTCCCGCACCGGCCTGGCCACCTTCGCCACCTCCACCGCCACCAGCTCCCGAACCGGCAGTATTGTAGACCGTATCTCCATTATAAGGACTTGATCCCGAGGTCACACTCACGTTGATGGCAGCTGGCTCGCAACCTTTACCACCGCCACCGCCACCGCCACCGCCACCGGCACCGTTTGTCTGTCCAGGATCACCGGTAGTTCCGGTGCCTGGAACGTAGAAACCTCCTGCATAGGTAGCAACACCCTGAGAACCCGGATTGCCATCAATTCCTTCAAGGCCATCCGTACCTACACCACCTGCATTCAATTGAGTAGATGAACAATTTGTGTTCGCATAGGTCAACTCACATAGGCCAACTCCCCGCAATCCGCCATGTCCGTAACCCTGACCGACCCCGTTGCTACCGTCATTTCCCGGATTGGTGTACTCACTACTGGGCGTTACAACCCACGTACAAAAACCCAATACGCACTGCTCCATTACCTGAAAGCCGCCCCATTCGCCACCATCGCCCCCAGCTCCTCCGGCATTACTACCGGAGAATGAACCAGAACCACCGGCACCACCGGCACGACAGCAATTTCCTTCCTGCTCGCCTGTTTCACCGTCTGCTCCGTCTGCTCCGGGCAAACCCTGCTGGCCATTGGCTCCGGGCGACCCATCCGAAGCATTTCCAGTAAAGACCATGCAGCGCGAAATGTAATAATCTGAACATCCGGAGATGTAGATACCATAAATGCTCACACCACCCGCAGGTGCATCATCCACTTTGAGAGTGATGTCCTGAAAACGGAAATTGGACTGATTCTCCATCCGCACACCGATGAGGGCCTTGTTCACCACATCATAGTTGCTCGCATCGCGATGGAAGATGGTAGTATCGGCATTCGTTTTTATCCATGTTCCTGCTTCAAAACCTCCTTCAACCACCAGGTCTGATGGAATGTCGAGCGTTTCTGTCAGCTCGTAAACGCCATGCGCCAACCGCATGTGGTTGTTGGTAGGGTCTACGAGGGTGAAGGCGTACTGAAGTTCCGCAGGTGTATCGCGCGTGCCGGCAACACCGCTTGTGGCGCCCGTGGGCGAAACGTAAATGATGCCGCATTCCTGCGCATAACCGCTGCTGAAAGCCAGCAGCATCAACACTAAAAGGATCGGATTTCGGGATGTCTTCAACGCCATTCTCACAGGACTGACAATTTTACGGAAATTATGCCTCTGTACAGGTAACCGACCATGCAGTAAACGAGGCATTTCGCATATTTAACGGAAACTTGTAAACGAGGTTGTGCGAAATATGGGATTGATTAGGACATTGAACGGGAAGACGCCCCAACTTGGAAAGGATTGTTTTGTGGCCGAGAATGCTACGCTCATTGGCCGCATTACGGCCGGTGACAACTGTAGTTTCTGGTACAACTGCGTGCTACGTGGCGATGTGAACGACCTTATTCTGGGCGACCGCGTGAACATACAGGACGGGGCCGTGGTGCACGGAACCTTTGAAAAAAGTGCCACTCGCATGGGAAATGATGTGACCGTGGGCCACAACGCCATTGTGCATGGCTGCCATATACACGATAACGTGCTGATAGGCATGGGTGCCATTGTAATGGACAACGCCATTGTGCCCTCAGGTACCATTGTGGCGGCCGGGGCCGTGGTGCTGGAAAACCAAGTGCTGGAACCCAACGCCATCTATGCGGGCACACCCGCCAGAAAGGTGAAACAGCTTGACCCCGACACCTCTGCCGAAACCCTCAAAGGCATTGCTGCCAAGTATGTGATGTACAGCGGGTGGTATGGGAGTGGGAAGTGATCTGCTACAAATGCTGCTCAAAATCCATGCTCTGATGAAGCACCCGTACAACCAGAACACCATCGGGTATGGCCATGTAAAAGATAACGTGCGAACCATAGGTGAACCTTTTCAGCCCTTTGGACAACTCATCCGCCCCACGCCCCAGCCCGATATGGTCTGACAATACCAGAAAATGCTGCTCCATGGCCTGCACATAGCTTTTGGCCTGTGCGAGCCCGAATTGGAAAATGCCGTATTCGAAAATGTCCTCCAGATCGGTAGCTGCCGCCACCGATAGCCTATAGGCGGCCATCCTTGCGCAATTGTGCTTCCTTGGCAGTGAGGATGTCGGTGACCGACCTCGGGCTCACGCCACTCTTCAGACCTTCATCTATGGCCTCGCGCAAGGCCAACAGCTTCGCGTTCTTCTCCCTATCTTTTCTTACCAGCTCTCGCACGTATTCGCTTTCGTTGGCATACTCGCCCGATGCCACAAGCGATTGCATCCAGTTGCTGAGTGTGTCGGTAAAGGTGATGGATTTACGAATAGTTGCCATGCTGTATTGGAATCTGATAGAACGAAGATACGGAAATGTGGTGCTATATGGAACCGGCTGCTTTGCGTTGTTCTTCAAAAGCAGAGGAAGCTGTATGTAAGGTGGTACCTGCTTCCGACCAAGCGACCCTTCGGAACACTTGATACATTGGGGGGGGGGGGATCCGTGCATCAGGGTCGTCAACTTTTTGAAAGTTGACGACTCTCATTCTTATAGATCAGTCAGAGACTGATCGTGTTCTGTTCCACACAAGTCATCGTTCCGAAGACTTGCGCGAGCGGGGGAAGTAGCCAGTCGCCTTTACCTTCTTGTTCTGAGGCAATAGCCAGCAGAACTCACATTATAGCAATAATAATAATGATAACCGTAGGTCCCATGCCTGCCTCTTTCTCCTGTGATGCAAAAAGTAAAATCGCGACACTGATCCCACTCTTCCGGTAGAATCGCAAAACTGTATATGTATCGACAAGTTTTTAAGATTACGGGAATTATGTTGTCACTCTTTCCATCAAGACAAGTAGGTCTGCGATACTTCGTCTCCTTTGTCCAAGGAAACTGTATCGTGTCTCCACAAATGACAAGGTCTATCTCAACCAAAGAATCCCTTTTTTTACGGTGCATCTCATCACAGACTCGAATTTCAATAGAGTCCCGAGTTTGGGCATGAGAGTCCATAGTAAATGTCATCAAAAGAAACAGAGCTAAAAACCAGATGATAAATACTCCCATTCCAAGATAGCACTCGTCAAAATGCGATTGTCTCTCATTCCCCCGCTCACCCGAGTGTTCCGAAGGGTCACTCGTGTGGTGTTCAGTACGATCAGTTTCCGAACTGATCTTATTAGCTCTTTCTCTCATCTTCTTTTTCCTGTCCGTTGAAGCCGAAAACATAACTCCTACGTGCTTTTTCAAAACTATACTTTAAGGTCAGTTCATTTTTTTGGCGTACCGCCTTTAGTTCAGGCAGTTGGTCAGCTTGGTAATATGATAGTTTTCTGCAACCCATTTTTCAGAGTTG
>WGMW01000021.1 GCA_016124845.1 Flavobacteriales bacterium | reverse complement strand
TCTGCTGGAAGGTTGTAATGAATGGCCGTAGTGATGCTATCCGGTTTCCACAGATACGAATAAGGAGGTGTTCCGAGAGAAACGTCTATGATGGCCGCTCCTCGTCCCTGTCCGCAGGTGTCGGTATAATAGCGACCTTCCCTTGTAATTCCTTCTTCTTGTAAACTCCATCTTTCCGTATATACTTGACCACCCTTTTCCAGTTCCATACCAGCTCCTCGCTCCCTATGTGGCCGTGATAGCCATCTTTTCACAGAGTGTAATGTGTTGAAAAGCATTCCGACCACTGCTCCACCGTCAGGTCATCCAACCTACTGTTGTAATACCACATGCTTCGGTGAAGCGATACCACGCTACAGGCTCGTATGATCATGACCAAGGATTCATCGAACAGATACTATGTACCATCCTGCGCCTCGACTTTTTCAAGCGGCTTTTTCAACAGTTCGTGATCAAGGCCATACTCAATCTTCATCCGCTTCAAACGTGCGTCCTCCTCCAATATGGCCTTGAGCTCATCAAGCTGCTGTGTGACCATGCCCCGTATTCTTGTACGAGTTGTGTTTGTTTTGCAGGTATCATTGCCTTAAAAATTTTATCCTCAGTAATTACTTTTAGGCTATGCGTAAGCTACTCATTTTGTCGTTCGTTCTGATTGGACTTCAGTTAGAGACCGTAAGTGCTGCGAACCGCAGTACGGAGCAGATAGCCACCTTCTGTAAGGTGTGGGGATTTCTCAAGTATTATCATCCTGCGGTTGCCCACGGTAAGTTCGATTGGGACCGTGAGTTCATGGACCGGGTAGAACAGGTCGCTAAACTTCAAGACAAGGCTGAAGTGAGCGCATTCTATTCTGAATGGATAGGAAGCCTTGGAACTGTGAAGGATTGCCGCAAGTGTGTGAATGACCTTCCAGATAGTTGCAAACGGAATCTTGATATTGACTGGATAACAGATACAGCACTTTTTTCCAACGACCTGATTCAGGTTCTGACCCATATACGTGATAACCGAAACCAAGGAAGGAATCGATATGTGAGCAAGACGCCTCTTATCGGAAACACATCTTACCGTAGGGAAAAACCTTACAAGGACTCGGTTTATCCCATTAAGGCGATGCGGTTGTTGTCTCTTGTCCGGTACTGGAATGTCATCAACTATTTCTATCCCTACAAGTATCTGATGGATGTGCCATGGGATAGCACCTTGACCTATATGATTCCTAAGTTCCGCGATGCGGCTAATGTGATGGACTATCATTTAGCCTTATGGGAACTAACTGGTCGCATAAATGATAGCCATGCATTTTTTGATACGCCATACGCGAGCAAATACATTGGTTATCAAACTCCACCATTTACCTATAAAGTGTATGATGACAGGGTTGTGGTCAATGGAGTTTATAATGATTCCCTGACTCAATTGAATGGCATTCAATTGGGAGACGAGATAACCGATTGGGATGGGAAGCCTATTGCTGATCTTATTCTCGCAAGGAGTCGTTATGTGGCTGCTTCAAACCATGCGATAGTACTGCGAGAGATGTATGATCTACTTGATGGCAATACCGATTCTGTTGAAGTCATCATTGAACGGGAAGGTGTCCAAATACGAAAAAGGGTGGCCAGGTATTTCTATAATGATCTTCATTATGACTGGCGAAAGGAGGACGAAAGTAAAGGCGATCTCTATAATGTGCTTGAAGGGAACATTGGGTATATGAATCTTGGCAAACTCAAATTCTGGCAGGTGAATCATGTGTTCCGTAAGCTAAAGGATACCAAAGCTTTGGTGATTGATGTGAGAAATTATCCGATGGGTACAATGAGCGGAATTTCTCGGCATTTGAATACGGAGCGGTTGCCGTTTGCCTTCTTCACAATTCCAAATTTGAAATATCCAGGCGCATTTCGCTATACAAAGTCTGATCTAACTGGACATCATAATAAACATCCATACAAGGGAAAGGTCATTTTGCTTTTCAATGAGGAAACGCAGAGCCATGGAGAGTTTACGCTCATGGCTTTGCAAACTGCACCGAGTGTGGTCGGTGTCGGAAGTCAGACCGCAGGAGCGGATGGCAATGTCTCTTGGGTGAATTTCCCAGGCAATTACAGAGCCTACTTTACAGGATTGGGCGTGTACTATCCCGATGGTCGAGAGACCCAGCGCATAGGTATTGTGCCTGATGTTGTCGTCAATCCCACGCCAAAAGGAATCCGAGATGGTAGAGATGAGATTCTGGAAAAAGCCTTGGAACTATTGAAGGAGGAATAACAGGTGAGGTCAGCAAAAGAAATATGCCTGTTTAGGGAAAAATTGGTGGGTGAAAATCATCATGATTTTTCCTGTTCAAAAAACAAACCTCAATCCGCCAGTAGAATACCCGCCAGTTGCTTTACCAGCAGTTCGGCATTCTTGGCGTTGTACTTGGCTTGACTGTAGCTGTTCTGGGCGTTCAGCATGTTCACCTGCGCAGTACGGAAATCGATAGAGCTGATCTGTCCCTGCTGGTACATCTCGTTGCTGCGGTCGAAGTTACGCTGCGTAGTGGCCAGATTGGCCTGCTGCGCCTCCATTACAAACAGCGCATTCTGGTAGGTGGAGTAGGCGTTAAGCACATTCAGCTGCACCGTTGTGGCGGTCTGTTCCTGCTGTATCTTCTGCGTTTCCAACGCGATCTTGGCGTTCTGCATCTTGGTCTTGGTGGTACCACCGTCAAAGATGTTCCAGCTCAGGCTCAGCCCAGCCTGCGGACCGTACGTGGTGCTTCCCGTCAAAAACGCCCCGTTCGGGTTCTTGGAACCCTGATAGGCGTAGGCCGCATTGGCCGATAGGGAAGGAAACCACCCTGCGCGACTGGCCTTGATGGCATATTCGCTGTTCTTCAGTTGGCTCTTGGTCTGCTCTATCTGCACGTTGCGCTCCAGCGCCTTGGCCGTCAGTTCCTCCTTGGTCAGTGCCATGGCAAAGACCACGTTGGTATCTACGGAAAAATCCGTTTCCAGCGCGCGACCCATGATGAGATTGAGGTTGCGTTTGGCATTCTCCAATTGCTGCATGCTATTAAGCAGGTTGATGCTGTCGTTGTTCACGTCCACCTCCGAGTTGAGGATGTCGAGCTGGGTACCCTGTCCGTATTCGAGGTTGTAGCGGGCACGTTCCATCCGCTTGCGCGAAACTTCCAATGCACTTTTGAGGATACGCACATTCTCGCTCAACTGCGCAATGTCGAAATAGGAGCTGGAGAGTTGCAGCATGGTGTTCTCAATGATCTGCTGCGCCTGTAGATCGGTAAGGTGGTGCTTCTCCTTCATTTGTCTGTAGTTGTACATACGCCCCAATCCGTTGAAGATGACATAATTGACACCCGCAGAAGCATTGTAGCTGTAAGCATCGGTGGGCTTGTAGGTACGGTCGCCCTGCACGGTCTGGTTGGTACCCGCGTTGTAGGTCACCGTTCCGCCACCCGATGCGGAGGCCGTGGGCAGAAAGCCGCTGTTGTAAATGCTGGCGTTGTTCTCTGCCGTTTCCACGCTTTTCTGCGCCACCTGAATGTCGTAGTTGTGCTCCAAGGCCAACTTCATGGCATCATCGCGTGTAAGCAGCTCTTGGGCGAATAAGCCCGATGTGAACATGGTCAGAAACATCCACACCACGGCCAAACGTTTGTTCAAGATTCCAAGTTCAATGTTCAAGGTCTTTGTCATGTTTTAGAGGTCATACTTCTCCGATTCCATTTCCTGAATGGCGGGTTCAACATCTTCCTTAGTGGGCTTTTCTCCTTCCCACAGCCAGGACAAATAGACCTTGGCCGAGTTGGTGACCGATAGCAGCATAGGCAGCATGATGAGTGTAAGTACCGTGGCAATGGCAATGCCGTACGCCACCGAAATAGCCATGGGAATTAGGAACTGCGCTTGGCGGCTTTTTTCGAGAATGAGCGGTGCCAGACCTGCTACAGTGGTTACCGAGGTAAGGAAGATGGCACGGAAACGCGAACGCCCAGCATCCAGCACGGCCTCGTCAAATGACATGCCTTCCTTGAGGGCCGCATTCAGCTTGCTGATGAGCACCAGCCCATCATTTACCATGATGCCGATAAGGGCAATGATGCCGAGGAAGGAAAGCACGTTCACAGGAAAACCGTGGATGTAATGACCCCATGCCACACCGATAAGACTGAACGGCACCATCAAGATGAGCAGCAACGGCTGCGCATAGCTTCGGAAGGTGAATGCAATGATCACGTAGATCATGAAGATGATGACGGGGAAGACCTTTCCTGCAGAGCCCGTCACCTTGCTCGCTTCGCGGTTCTGGCCTTCGTAGAGTGCAGAAACGGTCGGGTATTTGGCTTTCAGTTCAGGCATCACGGTCTGTTGGATATCCTCCAGTACGGCCGTGGCACTTTCCTTCGGATTCTTGAGGTCGGCCTCCACTTTTATCTCGCGTTTTCCGTCCAAGTGATTGATGCTGATCTCGCCACGTTCGATGGAGTAATCGGCAATTTCGCTCAGCGGCACGCGCTCTCCCGATTTCGACACAATGCGCATGTCGTCAAGGTCTTTGATGGAAGAGCGGCCTTCGCGTCCATAGCGCACCCACACGATCACCTCATCCTGTCCGCGTTGGAAACGCTGTACCTGCAATCCGTTGAAACCAGCACGTACCTGCGCGATCACATCGTTCAGTGAAAAGCCCATCACATACGCCTTGTCTTTCAGTTCTAAGCGGATCTCTTTGATACCTGCGGGGTCATTGTCGCTGATGTCGCGCAGCAGGGTGTTTTCGGCAAGTCGTTCTTTCAGTTCCGCCTTGGCCGCTTTCAGTTCGCTAATGTTATAGCTGAGCAACGATACCGAAACGGGCTTACCTCCAAAACTGCTTCCCGCATCGAATATCACTGATTCCGCCAACGGGAATTGCCCCGCCTTCTGCGCAATGGCACTTGCAATATCCGAAGAGGCGAAGTCGCGTTCCTCACCAGGCAGCAGGTTCACTTTCACAGAGCCGTTGGCTGTTCCAGGACCGATGCGCTTGATCACGTTCTCCACCACCTGTTTGTTGCCCGTCTGTTTGGCGGTGTATTCCTCATTGATGTCCCACGCCACATTCTCGATCACGGTCAGTACCGAATCGGTGATGTCGGGATTCGTTCCCTGTGGCATTTTTACGGTCACGTTCACCTGATCGGAAGTGATGACAGGGAAGAAGGTGCCTTTGATGATTCCGCCCTTGAACGCCCCGATGGTGATGGCGAACAGCGCGATCATAATAGCAAAACCGATGGGTTTGTACCGCATAAAAAATCGCAGCACCGGCATGTAGGTCTTGTCGCGCATCAGGTCCATGGCACGTTCGGCCTGTGCATTGAACCAGTAAGTTTTCTGATCGGGCGAAAGTGCTTTGGAATGCGCCACGTGTGCCGGAAGGATGATGATAGCCTCTACCATCGAGAAGCTCAACGTAAGAATGACCACGGTCGAAACTTCCCCGAAGAATTCTCCGATCCTGCCGTCCAGAAAGAAGAAGGTTGAGAAGGCCACGAGCGTGGTAAGGATGGCCGAAACAATGGCCGGAAGCACTTCCATCGTACCATCAATGGCCGCGCGTATGCGGTCTTTTCCCAGTTCGTGGTGGTGGTATATGTTCTCCGCGATCACAATACCGTCATCCACCAGAATACCCAGTACAATGATCATCCCGAAGAGTGAGAGTACATTGATGGTGATGTGGAAATACGTGGCAAGCATAAACATGCCAAGGAACGACATGGGAATGCCGAACGCTACCCAGGCGGCCAACCGCGGACGTAGGAACAAAGACAGGAAGAAAACGACCAAAAGGAGACCACCTGCACCGTTCTTCAGTAACAGTTCCGTACGCTGGATGATGATCTCCGAACGGTTACTGGTCACGTTCAGTTGCACATTATCGTGTAGCTCATTGAACTCATCGCAGTACTCGATTACCTTATTGGCGCCAAGCACAAGGTCTTCATTGTTCGTGGTGTTCAGTTCCACCTGTATGGCGGGTTGTCCATCGTAATAGATCCTGTCGGGTGTCTCCGACCACGTATCCTGTACATGCGCCACGTCCATCAGTCGGATAATGGCCCCGGATGCATCTGTCTTCAGAATGATGTTGTCCAGCTCATTGGCATAGTACGAACGGGCGTTCACGCGTATCAGGTAATCTTCCGCCTCAGTTTTGATGGAGCCTCCCGTTACCAGCAGGTTATTGCTCGCCACCGCCATCGACACTTCTGAGAAGGTGAGTTCATACGCCCGCAACTTGTCCTCATCTACTGATACCACCAGTTCCTCATCGGGGAAACCCGTAAGCGTAAGCTGCGAGATGCCGTCAATGTTGCGCAGATCGGTCTCCACTTCGCGTGCAATGGATTTCAGGGTCTTGAGGGTGATGTTCTCTCCCGTTACAACAAATTCGATCGCCTTGTTCAGGTTTTCCTGCTTGGCCACTACGGGCGGCTCCATCTCGCTTGGGAAGGAGGGAACCTTGTCCACAGCATTCTTCACATCGGCCAGCAGCACATCAATGTCGTAGCCTTTTTCGGCCTCCACGGTAATGACTGCCGTGTTTTCTGAAGATGCGGATGTGAAACGGTCAATGCCTACCAGTCCGCGCAAGTTGTCCTCAATTTTTAGCACCACGCCTTCCTCCATCTCCTGAGGTGAGGCGCCTGGGTAGGCGATGGTGATGGTGACCACCTTGGAGTCCTGCAGCGGGAAGAAACTCGACTTCAGTGACAGCAGGCCTGCGATACCGAGAAATGCGAACATGAGTATGGTCACGTTCACCGCAACCGGATACTTGATGAAGTGGGAGATGATTCCTTTCAAAACGGGAGATGGTTCAGAGTTAATTGTTCAAAGTGTACCGTTGCCTTAGTTGCCAAAAATGGTGATGCGCATGCCCGGATAAGCTCCCGGAGGCATCTTGGTCAGCACTTGGTCACCATCGGCCAGACCGGAAACGACCACGGTCTTCTCGTTGTAGTACTGTGGCTGTACCTCCTTCTGCACCAATAGCGAATCGTTGGCCACATACACTTGCCCGTCATCGAACAGCACACTTCTGTCTATCTCAAATGCATTCTGAATGTGAGTGGCGTCTATCTGCGCTTCTAAGAACATGCCTTCCTCAAGCCCGTTTCCGCTCACTTCAATGTAAATGTTCACCGTTTGCGTTCCGGCATTTACCATGCTATTGATGCGGGACACGCGTCCTTTCCACTTTTCGGTGGAGTGTGTGCTGGTCAGCTTTACACTTTCGCCCACTTTCATGAACTCCAGCATCGAAACAGGCACGGGCGTTTCCATCTCATAGACACTTGGGTCGATGAAGGAGCCAAGCTTCTGACCCGGACGGATCAATGTTCCCGTGTTGACGAGCGCTTCCGTCAGTACACCATCGTACGGTGCATAGATGTCGTATTTGGCCAAGGTCAGTTCCGCATTCTTCACATTATAGTAGGTGGAGTAGATGTTGCGGCCCGTGATGAACATGCGCTCCTTGTCATCGGCAGGTTCGGGCAGTTCGACCACAGGCTTGTTCACATTGAAATTGCGTGAGTACGCCTCCCATTTTGCAAAGCTGTTCGGATAATCGAGTTTCAGATCGGCCAAGGCCGCTGTTATCAGGTTCTGCAGGCTGCTTTTCTGTGCTTTGAGGCTGGCGCGGAAAACCTCACCGTCTATCTGCACCAAGCGCGCGCCTTTGTCAAAGCGTTCGCCTGCTTTGAAATTGCCATCCGAATCGAGCATAATGCCCTGCACTTCAGCATACAGTTCAATGCGGTTCTTGGCAGTCAGTTTTCCAGTTGCCGTCAGACGAATGGGCACATCACCGTTTGCAACCGTAGTAGTAAAAACGGTGGTGATGTGCTTCTCTTTTTTCTTCTCAGGTGGCTTTTTACTGTCGGCCAGTTTTCCCGAGAGGGCAAAGCCCCCAACAAGGATGAGAACGGTTACAAGTGTGATGATGATTTTTCTTACCATTTCTATTTGTTGCTGCTGCAACTATTTACGTGTTTTCCTATGTTCTCTTGAATCTGTTTCATTACGCGTATCACAGCTTCCCTATCTTCTTCAGACACCCCTTCTTGAATCTCTTGAATGATTGACAACACCTTAGGTGCAATTTCGTTCAAAACCTTTTCACCATTTTTTGTGAGGTGTACCAGATTGACCCTTTTGTCTTCTGAAGAAGCTATTCTGGCAACCAGATTTTTCTTCTCCATTCCGCTCAAAAGCCTTGTCAGACTTGTCTTGTCGCGTTCTGTGAGGAAAGCCAGGTCGTTCTGAGGAAGCGGCCCGTCTCTTCGCAACACCTTCATCAGTACCAACTGCTGACGGGTAAGATTTATACCCACTTCGCTCAGTTTGGAGGAAATGAAATGGTCCATGCTTTTCATGGTCTTGCCCACCCATGGAACAATGGTCTGGTCAAGCAGAAGAGGTATTTTTGAATCTGACATTTCGGGGCAAAAGTAGTCTAATAGTTGAATATGCAACTAATTAAATGTTAAAACATTGAAATTGTTCGTCCGACCCGCTTTTTGCACAGGTGGTTGCATACCTTCGCAGCAATAAAATGAGTAAGAAAGACCCGTACGCAGCCCTTCGATTTCCGCAGTTCCGAATTTTCATGGCGTTGCGTTTCGGACTGGTTCTGGCGTGGGCGATGCAGTTCGTTGTGGTAGAGTGGGAGGTCTATCGGTTGACGAAAGATCCGCTTTCGCTCGGTTTCATCGGGTTGATGGAAGTAATGCCCGCCATGTCACTTGCCCTGTATGCCGGTCATATTGTGGACCGCTCAGAAAAACGCAATTTGTTGGTCAAAGGATTGCTGGCATTTCTGAGTATCAGTTCTGGACTCTTCCTCCTTACATGGCCTTGGTTCGCGGAGCATTTTCAAACACAGACGTTGATCTGGGGCATTTACGGACTTGTGTTCTTGGGTGGCTTTGTCCGTTCGTTCATCGGGCCTACCATTTTCTCACTTTTCTCATTGCTTGTTCCGAAAGAGGTTTACCCGAATGGAGCCACATGGAGTAGCATGGCATGGCAATCCGGAGCGGTTGCTGGACCCGCCATCGGTGGGCTTGCCATCGGTTTCATGGGGGTGCATTGGTCCATGCTCATCATTGTAGGAATTGTGCTCATTTCTTTGCTCTTGCTGCTACGGATTCCGCCTCAGGATGTGAAGAACAAGGACAGCAAAGAACCTGTAGGACATAGTTTGAAAGAGGGGATCCGCTTCGTTTTCCGCACCAAGGAGATTCTGGGCGCCATCACGCTCGATATGTTTGCCGTACTGTTTGGTGGAGCTGTGGCGCTGCTTCCCGTCTTTGCGCAGGATATTCTGAAAGTTGGTTCGGTCGGTTTCGGTTTTTTGAGGGCCGCGCCAGCGGTCGGCTCATTTCTCATCATGTTGGTGGTGGCGTATTTTCCGCTCAACAGAAACGCAGGAAAGAAGCTATTGGCGGCTATTTTCGGTTTCGGGGCGTGCATCATCGTCTTCGGACTGTCGGAGATTTATTGGGTCTCTCTGTTGGCACTCTTCCTAAGTGGCGTTACGGATGGAGTAAGTGTGGTGGTGCGGCAGACCATACTGCAACTCTACACGCCCGATCACATGCGCGGCCGTGTGGCTTCGGTCAACTCCATGTTTGTTGGTTCGAGCAATGAACTCGGTGCGTTTGAGAGTGGGCTTACCGCACGATTGTTCGGAACGGTGAATGCCGTTGTTCTCGGAGGAACCATCACACTACTAACGGTTATTGGAACGGGCGTACTTATTCCAAGTCTCCGCAACTTGGATTTCAACGAACTGCTGGATTCCGAAAAGGAGTCCTAATTGTACAGGAGAATGTAGGCATTGAGCGAAGTGGCCACCAGCAGCCACGCAAAGTAGGGAACTACGAAAAGCACTTTCCATGAGAGCTCTTGCAAGTAACCAATGAGAAAATAGCCGACAAGTAGCGTTAAACTCATTATGATGACAAGCCCTGGTGCAACATAATGAAGTGCAAAGAACACGGGGTTCCAAAATACGTTGAGCACCCATTGAATCCCGAAGAGAATCAGGAGGTTCCGCTTGTTCTTAACATGTTCCCAAGCAAGCGTCATGTAAATGGTGAAACAGAGCATGATGGTGGTCCAAGCAGCACCGAAAACCCATCCCGGTGGAGTCCAAGGAGCCTTGTTCAAGGAGAGATACCAATCTCCGGTCACCTCACCGTTCATCAGGAGACCTCCGAGAAGCAGCGCTCCGAAATTCAGTACCAGAAATAAAATGACCCTCCGTATCATCTGTGCTTAAACACAAGAAATTGGCTATTGTTCTTCAAGGATTTTCTTCAGATTCTCTAACCCTTGGTTGAAATCGTCCCCAATGGCCTTGTCAAAATCCGTGGCAACCAACATCAGGTTCATTGGGTATTCCATTCGGCCCCGGAATGACCAAGTAACTTCCGTCCGCTCATCACCCACACTTTCTGTAGACAGCGATGCGAAGTTTGTCGCTTGCCAAGGTTCGAGGAAGCGCAGCTCGAAATCCACCTTTTCACCGTCAATGATGGCCGTGATCTCCTGTTCCCCTTTTCCAACATCCGGATTTTGACTTTCCCATGCCGAAATGAACCCAACCGTTGCATCCGTTCCTGAGAATGTCTTTTTCATGTTCGGATCCATCTGCCCCCACTTGCTGAAATTGTCCTGATTTCGAAGGTGCTTGAGGTAATCGAACACTTGCTCTTTAGGTCGTTCAATAATGATGGAGCGTTCAACAGAAAAGTCTTTCTGCACAAATAGTGCGGTAATGGCAGGAATGGCAATAAGCACAACGACTGCAATAAGGATGTATTTAAGGGCTTTCATGCATGAAAATTAGCACATCTCACCTTACTGTGCTGCACATAGGTCAAATAATGTTTCACAAGTATATTCGTGCGATGATCGGTCTTCAACAACTGAGCTCGCGGCAGCAGGGATTCTTAGCGCTGGCAGTTCTTTTTGTCATCAATCTTATTTCGGGGATCATTGCCGTTACCAATACTCCGATCGGGTTGGATGAGCCATTCTCAATTTTTCATGCACAGGCTTCTGTCGGAGAGATCATTGCCGAACTGCAAAAAGGCAACAATCCACCGCTTTACGAGATGGTACTGCACTATTGGATCGATCTCTTCGGAATCGGTCAGGTCTCGGTACGAATGCCTTCGCTCATCTTCAGCATCTTGACCGTTTTCGGGGTCTTTTATCTTATTCGGCTCATTGCTGATGTATGGAATGCACTGTCTGTGGCGATCATGTATTCGCTCTGCAATTACTTCATTTATATATCGCACGAGGCGAGGGCTTATGCGCTCTTCTGGTTTCTGATGGTTCTCTCATTCAACCTTGTTCTACGGTTGATGAGGTCGGAGAATTTGAGGCCCGTGAGTTTGGTACTCGCGTTGGCGGTGGTCAACATTTTGATGCTTTACACGCATTATTTCGCCATTCCCATTGTGTTGATGCAGTTTGCCGTCATCAGTTTCATGTATGGAAGACCGTTTGCCCGACTGAAATGGTTGCTGTTGGCGTTTGGGGTTCAATTCGTTGGCTTCATTCCATCTCTAAGCGTATTTGTAGGTCGGTTTTCCGATTCTGCCTCCAACGGAACTTGGATAAAGCCCGTGGAAAATCTCGGCCACTTGCATGAGGTCATCTTCTGGTTCTCGAACAGTCAAGAGTGGCTTTATGCCATTTTACTGGCGCTTCTGTATGGTGCTGTTTTCAAGTGGTCGCTGGTGGAATTGAGGTCGATTCTCTTTAGAACAATAGTTCAAGTGGTGATACTCGTTCTGTTCGTGGTCGGGCTTTCATTCTTTATACCGATGCCTTTCATTTGGCATGTAACGGCCTGGAAGCCCTTCACCTTCATCTTCATCGGATTACTTGCTTTATTGGTTGCCATGTTGTTTTTCCTGTCGTATCGCAAGTATCCGATGCGGTCTCTCTTTCTGATCATGTTTGTGGTTCCGTGGCTTTCGATGTTTGCGGTTTCGTTCGTGGTTCCGGTATTCATCGACAGATACATTCTTTTCATTGCCCCGTTCTTCTTCGCAACATTGTTCGTGGCTGTCAATTATCTTTTCGGAAAAAGAACGTTTTACGTACAGTTGCTGCTCATCGGTGGAATGCTTGCTGCGACATCGCCTTCATTCACGTTTCATCCGAACTTGAACAGTTTGATGGCTTTGGTAAAAGAGAACAAGCAAGCGGAGACCACGGTCATTCTCAATCCTGCATATTTCGATGTGACCTTCGCTTATTACTACGACCAAGAGATATTTAAGGATTACCGGGATATCTCAGAACGGCTACGTTCCAAGAATATTTACAGCGTGTATGATGCGAACGGACTTCCCGAAAAAATGGGAAATAGCGTTGTATTGGTTGATGCTTACGGTTCCGAATTCTTTCCCGAAAACGGTATTCGGGAACAGCTCGAAGACGAATACGAATTAGAGAAAGAAGAACGTCTTCCTTCGGGAATGTGGGTTTACGTTTACCACCGGATCAATGCGCAAAATCTGCCGTAAGCGTGTAATTGATCTGGGTGGCGGTATCGCGCTGAGCGTAACTCAATCGCATCAGGTCTTCGCTGATCTTCAACAGATCATAGGTGATGGTGTCTTCTTCCACCCAAACGGTGATCATATCCTCAGATGCAGATAGCAGCCAGTTTCCCTGCTTGGTCTGCGGGTCGCTTGGGTGTTCCTTCAGCGCGCCCTCATCAGAAATGTAGGTGCCGTCCGTTCGGAAGCGCAGAATATTGTCCTTGTCGTAATCGTACAGCTGGCTGTAATAATCGGTAATGGCCACGTTATTCACAATAATGGCCGGGTCGATCGTCAACGCGGTCATGTGCCAATCAGCATCGGTCAGCATTTCATTCACGGTAGGGTCTTTCTTGCATGATTGCAGCGCAAGGGTAAAACCCAGTACGGTCAAAGCGAGTTTTTTCATGATATGAGGATTTAAAACGGTTCGAGGTGATCTGCTACCAAATATCATCAAAATCCACCGTGACCCGTGCCGTTTTCGGATGTGCCTGGCAAGTGAGAACCAATCCTGACTCCACTTCTTTGTCGGTGAGCGAATAGTTGAGTTCCATGGAGACTTCGCCTTCTTTGACGCGGGCCAAACACGTGCAGCAAACACCTCCTTTGCAGGAATAAGGCACGTCCAGCCCTTGGCTGTCGGCAGCATCCAAAATGGTCATGTGGCCAGGTTCCATTTCAAAATTGAACTCGTCTCCGTCCATCACTACCGTGATGTGGCTTTTAACCGATTCGGTGCTTTCTTCCTCTACCACCTGTGCAAAACCTGATGTCGGATTTGGCGTTCCGAACAGTTCGTAATGGATCTTCTCTTCCTCCACGCCTTTTTCGGTCAGTACACTCTTAGCTGCATGGATGATCTGTTCGGGCCCGCAGAGGTAGAAACCATCCACTTGCGTTGGGTCGAAAAGCACTTCGCTGTATTTGCGGATCTTGTCCTCATCGATCCGCCCACGGAAAAAATCTGAACCCATTTCCTCCTTGCTCATCACGTAGTGGATCTCCAGCCTATCGGGGAAACGGTTCTTCAACGCGTTTATCTCATCAAAATAGATGATGGTGCTGGCGTAACGGTTTCCGTAAAAACAGGTGAATTTGCTTTTGGGCTCGGTTTCAAGCACGTGCTTCATCATGCTGATGATGGGCGTAACGCCACTTCCAGCACAAAAGGCCATGTAATGTTTCTGGTTTGCGGCTTCCGTTTGAATGATGAACCGTCCTCTTGGCGCAAGCGTATCCAGTACATCCCCGACTTTCAGCTCGCGATTGGCGAATGTGCTGAAACGGCCGTCAGGCACTTCCTTCACGCCTACGCGCAATTCTCCTTCGCCTGGTGAAGAACTGATGGAGTAGGAGCGTTTCAATTCCTCGCCATTGATGGTCTGTTTGAACATGACGTACTGCCCTGGAATGAACTTGAATTCCTCTTCCAGTTCTTTCGGAATACGCAGCTTGATGGAGACCGCTTCTTCGGTTTCGCGCTTAATGTCAACAACTTCTAATGGGTGGAAATGAGCCATGTGCGATATTTGGGGCGAAAATAAGGCTATTCATTCCTATTGATTCAATGATCACGGTCATAACGCGCTTCTTCAACCTCGCCATCATCTTCATTTTCACAGCGATTTTCGCTGGAAAAGTTTGGGCGCAAGAGGACGTTGACACCATCTACACCGAAATCCGTTCTTACGGAACAAGCTGTTTTACTGTTCAGCGGGGAGATGTGGCGCTGCTCACCGATCCGTTCATCAGCAACCCGTCTGCCACGCAGGTCATGTTCGGTAGAGTGCAGACAGACCAGGACTACGTGGACCTATATGTCAATACAGGAACCTTTCGCAAGGTGAAAATGGTCATCGCAGGCCATTCGCACTACGACCACCTGATGGATCTGCCGTTCCTCTCCAAGTATCTTCCCAAAGAAACGCCCGTTGTGCTCAACGAAACGGGAAAGCATATTCTCTCGTGGTACAACTTGCCGCAACCGCTTATAGTGGCCAACGATAGTTTGGGCTCGGCAGAGAAGGAAGGGAAATGGATCTATGATGCAGATAGTACGCTGCGCGTGATGGCGCTCCAAAGCCAACATCCACCACATTTTGCAGGCATCAATCTGATGAACAAGCGCTACACCGAAGATGTGCGCACAGAACCCGTGATGATGAAAGACTGGCAGGAAGGTAAAACGATGGCCTTTTTGGTCGATTGGTTGGAAGGCGATTCCATTACGTATCGCATCTACTTTTCAGGTTCGCTGGCCAAAGCACCTTTTGGCATGTTCCCGAAAAAACTGTTGGACGAGCACCCCGTGGATGACCTTTTCATCAGCGCAGCCTTGTTCGATGATTTCGAGAAAGCACCCAAACCCATCATCGACCTCTGCAAGCCCAAGCGGGTCATCCTCATGCATTGGGAAAACTTCTTCCGCTCCAAGGAAAAAGAGGTGAAAGCCTTGAACGAAAAGGAATTGGAGGAACTGATAACGCGACTGCAAAAGGAGTACGGAAACCGCATCACCATCATCAAACCCGAACCGCTCAACTATTATTAGTGTGGCGTGTTTGGATTGAAACGGATAATGACCGCGGTCAATGTCCGATGTTGATTATTGACTAAACTTGTTCACAAATTCAAAAGCATGGCCCAAGAAAAAGACCTGCAAAAGATCTTTGATGAGAAGATCGAGAAAGAGATAAAGATCGAGCCGAAGGATTGGATGCCAGATGAGTATCGCAAGAATCTCATCCGCCAGATGGCGCAACATGCCCATTCCGAAGTGGTGGGAATGCTTCCTGAAGGAAATTGGATCACGCGTGCTCCAAGTCTGCGAAGAAAAGTAGCACTATTGGCCAAGATACAGGATGAGGCAGGTCACGGACTGTATCTCTATAGCGCGGCAGAAACGTTGGGTAAGGATCGCGAAACAATGGTTCAGGAACTTCTTTCAGGAAAGGCCAAATACAGCAGTATTTTCAATTACCCAGCATTGACGTGGGCCGACATCGGTGCCATTGGTTGGTTGGTGGATGGCGCGGCCATTGTCAACCAGATCATGTTGCAGAAGACCAGTTATGGCCCGTACTCTCGCGGTATGATCCGTATCTGTAAGGAGGAAAGTTTCCATCAGCGCCAAGGATATGAGATTCTGCTCACGCTTTGCCGCGGAACGGAAGAGCAGAAAGCCATGGCGCAGGATGCGCTGAACCGTTTCTGGTGGCCAAGTCTGATGATGTTCGGACCTTCTGATAAAGACTCCGCCCATTCTGCACAGAGCATGGCGTGGAAGATCAAGCGGATGGGCAATGACGACCTCCGTCAGAAGTTCATCGATCAAACGGTTCCCCAGGCAGATTTCCTTGGATTGACCATTCCCGACCCTGAATTGAAGTGGAACGAGGAGAAGCAATCGTACGATTGGGGCGAGATCGACTGGACGGAATTCTACAATGTGATCAAAGGCAACGGCCCATGCAATAAGGAACGATTGGCGGCACGACAGGCAGCGTATGATAACGGTGCTTGGGTTCGCGAAGCAGCCACAGCCTACGCCAAAAAGAAAGCAGAACGAAAAGCGAAAGACGCAGCGTAAATCAGCCCCTCCTAACCTCCCCAAAGGGGAGGAATTCCCCCTCCTTTGGAGGGGTCAGGGGAGGCCAAATTGAACTAAATGGAAAGAAAAGACTGGCCTCTTTGGGAGGTATTCGTAAGAAGCAAGGCAGGATTGAGCCATAAGCATGCAGGAAGCCTTCATGCCCCAGATGCAGAAATGGCCATCAGCAACGCCAGAGATGTGTACACACGTAGAAATGAAGGCGTAAGCATTTGGGTGGTTGAAAGCAAGTACATCCACAGTACGCAGGAATCGGATGTGGAATCGATGTTCGATCCGAATGAGGATAAGATCTATCGCCACCCGACATTCTATGATATTCCAGACGAAGTAGGCCACATCTGATATGCAGCAGAAAGAAGCATTGTTCAATTACCTGCTGCGCTTGGCAGATAACGCAGCGATTCTCGGTCACCGATTGAGCGAGTGGTGTGGCCACGGACCCGAATTGGAGGAAGACATCGCCATCATCAACACGGCTTTGGATCTTTTGGGGCATGCACGTTCGTTGTACAGCTACGCTGGAGAAGTGGAAGGAAAGGGCCGAGACGAGGATGATCTCGCCTATTTGCGCATTGAAAGAGAATACCGAAACGCGCTTATCTGCGAACTTCCGAACGGACATTACGGAGACACCATTGCACGGCAATTTCTGTTCGACCAGTTCAATTATCTATTGTTCTCCGAATTGGTGAACTCAACGGACGAAACTGTTGCAGCGATTGCGGCCAAGGCCATCAAAGAGATTCGTTATCACTTGCGCAGAAGCACCGAATGGACGCTTCGATTGGGCGATGGAACGGAAGAGAGTCACAACCGCATCCAGCAATCATTCCATGATGTTTGGATGTACACAGGCGATCTTTTTGTACAGGATGAAAGCGACAAAGCTGTGATTGAAGCAGGCATCGGCCCAGACCTTGAGAAGATCTACCCTGCATGGCAGGAAAAGGTGAAAGAAGTCTTAACAGAAGCTACGCTCGAAATGCCAGAAAATGGCTGGATGCAGAGCGGAAGCAAGCAAGGAAGACACACGGAACATTTCGGTTACGTTCTCGCTGAATTGCAATACATGCAGCGGGCATATCCCGGTTGTGAGTGGTAAAGCCCCTCCTGACCTCCCCAAAAGGGAGGAATGGCGGCTGTCAATTCCTCCTTTAAAAGGAGGTGCCGAGGAACGGCCGATGCTGAGCCTGTAGAAATATGGCGGAGGATTGATTTTATCACCATGAACGAAAAAGAACTTTGGAATCTACTCGATGAAGTGATGGACCCTGAAATCCCGGTTCTCAGTCTGGTGGATCTTGGTGTGGTTCGCGAAGCCAAAATCGTCAACGGAAACCCAGAGATCATCATCACACCGACCTATTCTGGTTGTCCGGCCATGAAGGTAATGGAAGAAGATATTGAAGCAGTTCTGCAAGGTGCTGGTTTCGATGAGTACAGGATAAAAACGGTGCTTTCTCCTGCTTGGACAACCGATTGGATCTCTGAAAAGGGAAGGAAGGCACTTCAGGAATACGGCATCGCACCGCCAGAGCAGGCCACGTCAGACAAGAACGTGCTTCTCAGCCATCCGAAAGAAGTGACCTGCCCGCATTGCGGATCGCGCCAAACAAAAATGTTGAGCCAATTTGGCTCAACACCTTGCAAAGCATTGTATCAATGCAACGACTGCAAAGAGCCGTTTGATTATTTCAAGTGCATTTGAGGCTTATTTGCTCAGCCACACTTTTACAAAGCTACCTTCTTCCTGAATGAAAACGGCCTTACTGAGGTCGTAAGAGTGCGTCACTTTCCCCCTTGTAAAGGTCAATGTGTGATCACCTTCAATCGTCATTGTGCTGATCCAGTTACCAACATACTTGTATTCCCAACCCGGCATGTTGATCACAATCTCATTGTACGTTTCCAAAATACGCTTCATGTCTTCTTTTTTGTACATGGCGTTCTGCGCGTCCGCATTGAATGGATTGGAAAGTGCAACTACCAATCCGAGAGCAAATAGATACTTCATTTTTAATGGTTTTTAAGGTTGGAACTAAAGTACCGTAAGGATTTCACAGCGCTCTGACCGAGGTCATGTTTCCAATTGACCGTTCACCGATTTGACGTATTCGGGTGGCTTTCTACCTTAGTCGCAAATTCTGAACAATGACCTTCGAAGATCTTCGTTTCCACATTCAGGATGGCGTGGCGCTCATAGAGCTCAACCGTCCTGACAAACTGAATAGTTTCAATAACTCCATGGGATCCAACCTGCAAACTGCTTTGGACCATTGCATGGAGAATGATGAGGTTCGATGCGTGTTGCTCACAGGCGCAGGCCGAGGCTTCTGCGCAGGCCAGGATCTGGAAGAGGCCGTTTCTGGAATTTCCGAGATCGAAGAACACGTGGAGACCAAATACAATCCGATCGTGAGGAAGATTCGTGCCATTGAAAAACCTGTAATAGCTGCGGTGAACGGAGTTGCGGCTGGCGCAGGAGCCAACTTGGCCTATTGTTGCGATATTGTGCTGGCAACCGAAAGCGCCAAGTTCATCCAATCGTTTGTTAATATCGGATTGATTCCAGATACTGGTGGAACGTATTTCCTTCCGCGATTAGTCGGCTTGCACCGAGCCTCAGTTATGATGATGTTGGGAGAGAAGATGACAGCGGAGGAAGCCAAAGAGCTTGGTCTTGTTTACAAGGTATTTCCAGATGGCGAGCTGATGAGCGGTGCGCTGGAATTGGCCAAGCGCATGGCGCAGATGCCAACACGCGGTATCGGCCTCACGAAGAAGGCGCTGAATTACTCGCTTCATAATACCATGAACGAGCAGTTGGCCGTGGAGCGTGACCTTCAGGGTGAGGCAGGTCGCACGGCCGACAATGCAGAAGGCATTCTTGCCTTTTTAGAGAAACGTAAACCAGTATTTATAGGGGAGTGAAATTCTACAGGACCTTCAAGGTTTTCAAAACCTTGAAGGTCTTGGTGCTCTTTGCGAAATCTCCGCGCCTTTGCGGTTAAAGAATAGAATAAGATATGAGTGAATTAATTGTAGGTGTGGTCGGATCGGGGTCAATGGGAGCTGGAATTGCCCAAGTTGCATCTCAGGCTGGCCACAAGGTTTTTCTGAATGATAGCAATGCTGATGCGTTGGAGAAAGCAGCAAAGGGCCATCAGAGGATCTTTGCCCGCTTGGTGGAAAAGGGAAAATTGACCTTTGATGAGGCCAATGCTTGCGCCAAACGAATTACTTACACCCGTAGCATCGATGACCTTAAACGATGCGGTCTCGTGATTGAAGCGATCATCGAAGACCTCGAGATCAAGCAAGGCTTGTTTCAAGAGTTGGAAATGATATGCGATGAAGAGGCAGTTTTGGCCTCCAATACTTCCACACTTCCAATTGTAGCCATTGGCGGAAAGCTGAAGGACCCAAGCCGCGTTATCGGAA
This sequence comes from Flavobacteriales bacterium, assembly GCA_016124845.1. Lineage (NCBI taxonomy): Bacteria > Pseudomonadati > Bacteroidota > Flavobacteriia > Flavobacteriales > Flavobacteriales bacterium. The sequence continues at coordinate 70,960 of WGMW01000021.1, read as the reverse complement.
TTCATTTCTTCAATCCAGCCCCGCTGATGGCGTTGGTGGAGATTGTTCCAAGTATGCTTACGCGAGATGGCTTGGCCGATGAGATGAAAGACCTGATGAAAGCGTGGGGAAAGGTTCCTGTCATCGCGAAAGACACGCCTGGTTTCATTGTAAATCGCGTAGCGCGACCATTTTATGGGGAATCTATCCGAATACTTGAAGAAGGTATTGCCGATGAAGCGACCATCGATTGGGCATTGAAGGAACTCGGAGGTTTCCGAATGGGGCCGTTTGAGTTGATGGATCTGATCGGCAACGACATCAATTTTGCGGTTACGTCAACGGCTTTTCAGTCGTTCTTCTACGACCCGCGTTATCGCCCTTCGGTCATTCAGCAGCGATTGGTTGAGGGCGGATTGCTTGGGAGAAAATCAGGGCGTGGTTACTACGATTATTCCGAAGGAGCCGAAAAACCCGAACCGAATACCAACCGTGCCTTGGGTGAGATGATCGTGAACCGCGTGGTCGATCTGTTGGTCAATTCAGCCATTGATGCCTTTCATTTGGGCATTGCTTCCAAAGAAGACCTCGACCTTGCCATGACCAAAGGGGTGAACTACCCGAAAGGGCTTTTGGCTTGGGGAGATGAGCGCGGTTTGGAACATGTGCTGCATCGCATCGATTCGCTTTATGAAGATTACCGCGAGGAACGTTATCGCGCCTGTGTGTTGCTTCGAAGAATGGTGAGAGATGGCCAGAAATTCTACAACTGATGGCTGAGGAGAATTCACTTCCAACACGTGTTGTCGACCGCATGTACAACAACGATCCATTCAGCAAATGGCTCGGAATTGAACGTGTGGAAGATGGTGCAGGAAGTTCGGTTCTCCGAATGATCGTCCGTAAGGAAATGCTGAACGGTTTTGATATTGCTCATGGTGGCATCACCTACAGTTTGGCGGATTCCGCTTTGGCTTTCGCCTCAAACGGCCATGGCATTCAAAGCGTAAGCATCGAAACATCCATTTCACACACCAAGCCCGTGAAAGAAGGTGATCAGCTAACGGCCGTTGCCATTGAGAAGAACCTCACCAAGAAAATTGGTATTTACGAAATTGAGGTGAAAAATCAGCGTGAGGAAATTGTGGCGCTTTTCAAGGGTACCGTTTATCGAACTGGAAAAGAGTGGGAGGTTTGAATAGAAGATTTATCTTAGAAGTTTCCCATTAAGAAAGGCATAAGTTAAGATATGAGAACAATTCAGCTTCATATACCTGATGGTTCAGAACTTTCCGAACATGATCTTCTAATGATTCTGGCATCCAAACTCTATGAGGACGGTAAACTTTCAGCAGGACAGGCTGCCGCCATGGTTGGAATCTCCAAAAGGACATTCATTGAGCTTTTAGGGAAATACGGTGTGTCGGTCTTTGGAACTACCGTGGAGGATCTGAACTCGGATATCGCAAATGCCTAAAGTTGTCATTACCGACACCAGCAGCCTCATTCTGCTGCACAAAATAGAACAGCTGCGCATTCTGAATGATGTATATGGAATCGTGTACACGACCATAGAAGTTGCGAATGAGTTTGGAGAACCGCTTCCTGATTGGATTCATATTGAGGCAGCCAAGGACAGAAAGTACCAACAGTTTCTGGAAACTCAGTTGGATCTGGGAGAGGCAAGTGCCATTGCTTTGGCGCAGGAGATGAATGATTCTCTGTTGATATTGGACGACCTGAAGGCGAGAAAACTGGCCAAGCAGCTCGGATTACATTTTACAGGCACCTTGGGAGTTATCCATAAAGCGAAACAGATGGGGAAGATTCCATTGGTGAAGCCGATCATTGAGAAGCTGCTGAAAACAGATTTTCGGATCTCCGAACAAGTGGTGAAGGAAATTCTGAAACGGAACGGAGAATGATGCAGCGCCTTTGCAATGGTCTTGGTCAGCCTTGGTTTACAACGGTAATGAAGATTACACGGAGACTAATTGAGTAAAAGAGATGCACAGAGACTGTTTTGTAGCGCACTTTGCTTAAACTTTGCGTCTCTGCGGTTAAGAAAAACAAAATGGCCGATCTGCTGACCTTTTCATTATCCGTTTTCACAGGGTTTTTCGCCATCATGAACCCCATTGCGGGCGCACCCATTTTTATCGGGTTGGTAGAAGGTTCTGACCGTGAGACGAAACAACGGATCAACCGAACGGCAACGGTCACGGCATTTGTCATCGTGGCCATTTTCGTTCTGCTGGGCAAGTTCATCTTCGAAATGTTTGGCATTACCGTTCCTGCTTTCAAGATCACGGGTGGCATTCTCATCTTCTATGTCGGTTTTGAGATGCTGATGTCCAAGAAATCGGACGTCAAGCACATTCAGAATGCGAATGTGGATGAGAACATCGCCATTTCGCCTTTGGCCACACCATTTCTTGCGGGGCCAGGAACCATTGTAACTGCCATGAATTACACGGACAATACCGATTTTCTGCACATCGGAGTGGTCATTATCATCTTCGCACTCATGTGTCTGATCACGTATTACGTTTTCAGCCTGAGCGAAATTCTGGTAGTCAAACTGGGTCGGAACATTATTACGGTGGTCGGAAAATTGATGGGACTTATCATCGCCATTATTGGTGTGGGAATGGTGATCGAGGGCGTCAAAATTTCGTTTGGGATATGAGCCGCCACTTGGGTAATTTTTCCGACTGAAACATCAGTTTTCTATGACACCAACGATCATACTTGTACTGGGAATTGCGCTGGTGCTGTTGTATGATTTCACCAACGGATTTCACGATGCGGCCGATATGGTTGCAACGGCCATCGCCTCGCGCGCCATGTCACCGACAATCGCGATTGGATTGGTAACGGTTTTCACGTTTCTCGGTCCGTTTCTCGGTGGTTTGGCCGTGGCAAATACCATCGGAGAGTTCGTGAGCATTGGCGAAGTGGATGCGTCTATTGCTCAGGCCGTGGTGCTTTCGGCTGTGCTTGCCGCCATCAGCTATAATCTCATCACGTGGAAACTCGGATTGCCTACATCTTCTTCCAACTCGCTTACCAGCGGATTGATCGGTGCCGCGTTGGTCACAATGGGAAGTTCATCGGTCAATTGGGGTTTGGAAGCGATCGAGAGCGGTCATATTGAAGGTTTTATGAAGATCATCACGGGTATGATCTTTTCGCCCTTGGCGGGATTTTTTGTGGGGTTTCTCGTAATGAAACTCTTCTTGTTTCTCTTTAAGCGGCTGAGCATGCATTCGAAACCTGTCTTCATTTTTACGCAATACATTTCGGTGAGCTGGCTGGCGTTCAGCCACGGCACCAACGACAGTCAAAAAGGAATGGGAATACTTGGCATGTTGCTGCTCGCCACCGGCTATTATTCCACATTCACCGTTCCAGATTGGGTCATTCTCATCTGCGCCAGCGCCATTACGCTTGGTACCATGTTCGGTGGTTGGAACATCATCCGAACCGTTGGTTTCGGCATTTACCGTGTGCGGCTCATCCATTCCATTGCCGATCAGGTTGGGGCTGCGGCAGTGATTCTCGGTTCATCCTTGATCGGTGCGCCCACTTCAACAACACAGGTTGTCACCACCACGCTGGTTGGTGCAGGTGCGGCTGAGCGGCCCAAACATGTACATTGGATGGTCATCAAGAACATCATCGCGGGTTGGGGATTCAACATTCCGATCTGCATGGGACTTGGTGCCGTCTTTTCATTCATCCTAATGAAACTGCTATGAAAGTTTTGCAATGGCTCAAGAAAATGGTGCTTCCTCAGGTCACCGACTTCTATGCGGAAATGACCGCGCAATGCGAGATGACGCATGAGATCATCGCGGAGCTGTATGATCTGCACACGCAACATCATTTTACCAGTTCGAAGAAGATCTTGAAGTTGGTGGATGATGCCAACAAGAGCAATCGCAAGCGGATGAGCCAGTTGGAGAACACGTTCATCACGCCTTTCGACCGTGAAGCGATTGCCCGCGCTTACCTGCATTTGCATTGGGTGTGTCTGAGTACGAAACACCTCGTGGTGGAATTGGACACGTACGAGATCACCCAACTCAATAATTATAAGGCCATTCTTGAACTGCTTGATGAGGAAATGACCGATCTGAAAAAGGCATTCGCTTCGCTGGAGAAAAAAGATGCGGCAAAAACCATGAAACTGCTGGCCAATGTGATACATGCGGATGACAAACTCATCAAGGAATATGCGGTGCAGTTGAAGCAACTTTTCAAAGGCAAAGACATGGAGAATATTCTCCAACAGCGTGAGGTTCTTTCACAGCTCAAGGAGATCAGCAAGCGTATTCACATCTGTGCCAACCACGTGGAGGACATTCTTTTTAAGATGAATTAGAAACCTCCGTGTTCTCTGTGTCTTCTTGGTGTTCTCCGTGGTTAATCTCATATTCGTACCCATTCGTAATTAGAATCAATCCATGAAAGAAGCATATATCGTTGATGCCATCAGAACACCGATCGGGAGTTTTGGCGGAACGCTTTCGCCCGTTCGGGCAGATGACCTGGCGGCCATTCCGATCCGCGAGTTGATGAAACGGAACCCGAATGTGGACCCAGAAGCCGTTGAAGACCTGATCTTTGGCTGTGCCAATCAGGCTGGTGAAGACAATCGGAATGTTGCTCGTATGGCTTTGCTCTTGGCTGGTCTTCCATGGTCAGTTGGTGGCGAAACGGTGAACCGTTTGTGTTCATCTGGAATGGCATCAACCATCAACGCGGCTCGCGCCATCCAAACTGGTAATGGCGACCTCTACATTTCGGGAGGTGTGGAACACATGACGCGCGGACCGTGGGTCATTTCCAAAGCCAGCCAGCCGTTTGGAAGAGATAGTGAGATGCACGATACAAGCTTCGGTTGGCGGTTCATCAATCCTAAAATGCAGGAATTGTATGGAACCGAAGGCATGGGCCAAACGGCCGAAAATCTGGTGGAGATGTATGGAATTGAACGTGAGGCGCAAGACCTTTTCGCCTACAATTCGCAGATGAAAGCGGCCAAAGCACGTGAAAACGGAAGGCTGGCCGAAGAGATAGTCCCTGTGGAAATTCCGCAGCGTAAAGCCGACCCGATCATCTTCGATAAAGACGAGTTCATTCGTCCGAGTACAACACTCGAAGTTCTCGGAAAACTCCGCCCAGCTTTCAAGAAGGACGGTTCGGTGACGGCTGGAAACAGTTCTGGATTGAACGATGGTGCAGCAGCAATTCTGGTGGCGTCCGATCAAGCGTTGAAAGACCACAACCTCAAGCCGATGGCGCGAATCGTTTCTGCTGCTGTGGCGGGAGTTGAACCGCGTATCATGGGAATTGGACCTGTTTATGCTTCCGAGAAAGCGTTGAAACGTGCAGGTTTGACGCTTGGTCAAATGGACATTATCGAATTAAATGAGGCGTTTGCTGCTCAGTCGTTGGCGTGTACGCGCAAGATGGGACTGGCCGATGATGATCCGCGTATCAATCCGAATGGTGGAGCCATTGCCATCGGGCATCCGCTTGGAATGAGTGGTGCTCGAATCCTCCAAACCGCAGCCATCGAGTTGCAAAAAACGCAGAAACGCTATGCGTTGGTCACCATGTGTATCGGTGTCGGGCAAGGCTACGCAACCATCATAGAAAGAATTTGACCATGAACCCGAAAGTTGATGCGTACATGGATAAGAAGGCCAATGATTGGCAACGTCCGATATTGGAAACACTTCGCCAATGCATTCTCGATTGTGGACTGAAAGAGGAGATAAAGTGGGGTGCTCCGACCTACACACATCATGGAAATGTTGTAGGATTCTCCGCATTCAAAAATCACTGTGGGCTTTGGTTTTTCGAAGGAGCAATGCTGAAGGATAAGGCCAAGGTTCTGCAGAATGCACAGGAAGGAAAGACACAGGCGTTGCGACAATGGCGCTTTCTGGAAGGTGACAAGGTGGACGAGGAACTGGTGAAGCAATACGTTCGCGAAGCTGCACTGAACATGGAAAAAGGTGTCAAAACCCTAAAGAAAAAGATTGAAGTGGTGGTGCCGAAATTGTTGCAAGATGCGTTGGATGCCGAACCGTCCGTAAAGGAATTTTATGATTCCATGGCACCTTCTCATCGCAGGGAGTATGCCGACCATATTTCTGAAGCGAAGCAAGAAGCTACTAAACTCAGGAGATTGGAAAAGTGTATGAATATGCTGCGTGATAAGAAAGGTCTTCACGATAAGTACAAGAATTGCTGACTTCAGTTTATGGAGTTGACAAAGATTATAGAGTTGACAAAGTTGACTGAAACCGATCAGTCTGATGGTCTGATTCTCCCCTTTGGGGAGATGTCGAAGGCAGAGGGGCTTTTAAATCGAAACTTAAAATGATCTACGAATTCAACGGCATGCGGCCGAGCATTCACCCAACCGCATTTGTGCATCAAACGGCAAGCGTTATCGGTAATGTTCAGATTGGGAGAAATGTTTACATCGGCCCAGGTGCGGCCATCCGTGGCGATTGGGGCAGAATTGTGATCGAAGACGGCTGCAATGTCCAAGAGAATTGCACCATTCACATGTTCCCAGGAACGACCGTCTGGCTGCACGAAAGTGCGCATGTCGGTCACGGGGCTATCATTCACGGGGCAAAGCTTCTACGGAACTGTCTGATTGGAATGAATGCCGTTGTGATGGACGATGCGGAGGTAGGCGAGGAAAGCATTGTCGGAGCGTTGTGCTTCGTTCCTGCCGAGATGAAAATTCCATCACGAAAGATCGTGGTCGGTAATCCTGCCAAGATCATCAAAGATGTTTCGGATGAAATGGTAGCTTGGAAAACGGAAGGCACCAAGCTGTATCAATCTCTTCCGAAGGAAAGTCACGGAACGTTGAAGGAACTTGGTTTGGAGGATGTGCTTTCCAACTCTCCAGTTCCGAAAGAAGACCCTTACAACGGCCAGCAAAAAGGTCTTTTTGAGACTTGGAAGAAAACGGGTGAAAGTTGACGGAATTGATGAGATTGATTCGAGTATTTTACTTTTTCGGACTGATGGTTTCAGCGGTTTCATGTCGTAACGGTCAGTTTTCGGACAAGAACAGTCTCAGCAATGAAAAATCGGATTCGGTCATCAAGGAGTTTCCTGAGGTCAAAGAGGTCGTAAAACCCTTACCAAAACCGAATTCGGGTAAAATAGAATACGGCCAAATTTCAGATGAAATATTGGTTGAAGATTTGGACGGTGATGGCTATCCAGAAGTTGTCTCGTTGGTTTCAGGGTTAACGAATAAACAAATTGGAGTTCGAGTTTTGGACGGGAAAGATTCCAATAATGTTGTTGTTTTTGGAGCGGGCAATGAAGTTGATGGAATGACAGATTTGAGTTGGATTGAGATTATGAATGTTATTCCTGTTGGAGACACAATTGCGCCCACGCTGGTTGACCAGCATTCTGGAAATATTCTTGGACCTGATGAATCACGTTGTACAATCCTGGATAATCCAGCAATATCTTTTCGACAAAAAGAAGTCTGCGGTGGGGGAATCTTGTATTGGAATGGGACAGAATATGTCTGGTTGCATATAGAATGAAAAAAGCCCGCTTGCCATGGAGAACAAGCGGGCCACGTGTGAAAACAGACCCCATTTACTGCTTCACAAAACGTTTCGTTATCTCGGTTTTCTCGAATGAGAATTTGATGAAATAAGTTCCGGCCGCCAAGCCTTTCAGGTTCACCTGTTGGTGGTTGTATGGTTCAACCCGAATGGTTCGTCCCATGCTGTCCAATAAGGTCACTTCTGTTGGGTGCAGTTCCTGCTTTCCATTGAACTGAACATTCAAGAAATCGCTGTTCGTGGGAATCGGAAAGATGACCAATCGGTCGCTGAGTTCCTCGGCCGATACATCCACCGTCAGAGCCGAGCAATAGGATTCTGCATCTGAAACTCCGCAGCCGGCAAAGGGAGGGCCAACAGCAAACGACATGTCGGGTGTTCCTGCAAAGCATCTTGGAACCACAGGGAAATCCGTTGTAAGCACGTAATAGTAAGTGCCGTTCGGGAAATCGGGCGTTACACCATAGCGGCCGTTGCATTCGTCCAAAATGCAGCCTCCCATCGAACCGTTGTATTCGTAATCCTCCACATACGTGCCATCGTAAGCCCCATCGGGTGCCGTGGTTCCGTCACCCGGGCGCGTGCCGCTTTTCAGTTGGAAACAACTGTTGGCTTCAATAATTCCACTGTTTGCGTCCATGGCATCAGCATACACATATTTGTAGTAGAGCGGGAAACCATCAGCGGCCCAGCCAATGATGGGCGAATGCTGACTGGAAGTGATGCCAAGATTGGTAATGAAATTGGCAGGGTCGCCATGATAATGATACTTGCCGGTTGGTTGCACGTGCGCATCGTTCATGTCTGTTCCAAGATTAACATTCGGGCTGAGCGGATTCTTGTTCCAGTCGTAATTCAACTGGCCGTTGTTCGGGTTGGAGAAGAATTCTGCGGCTATCGGGTCGAACTCGATCCCGTTGGTGGCAATGCCGAACTCAAAGGTCGGGCAGCTACCCATCGCATTGAAACCCGCAATGATCAGGTCCGTGAACTGCCCCGCCTGAACAGGGTAGGCGCACATGGCCAGATCGGTCTGCTGGGCCGAGATGGTATTTGGGTTTGAGGGGTTGGGAAAGTTTCCTGTAACATGATCGGGAATGCTGTTCGAATACCAATGTTTTACCACACCGCTAACTTCAGAACACACCTCGTTGGTAGTAGTGTTGTTCCAGATGGTAGTTGTATTGCATTGCGCCCAAGCACCAAAAGCACATAATGTGAATAGGAATGTCAGTTGCGATTTCATGATCTGTTTGTCAATTCGATTTTGATATTGGTCCGTAATTCGTTCATCATATAGCCTTGGTCAACGCTGCCAACCGATATCTGAACGATATTATCGTAGGTGTCGAAACTTCCGAGAAAGCATGTGTTTGAGACCTCAAGTGTTTTGCCTTCTTTGGGCGCTGTCCCCAATGTGTATCTGAGAATCAGATGACCCATTTCGGTGTAAGAGCTTTCAAACTCCTTTGTAATTTCCTTTCCATCAATTTTCACAGCAAGCAGACCGCTTGTCCACTTGGCGGCACACCATTTCAATTCTTGATCTGTGCCACAGACATTTTCCTGTTGAAGACAAACCTCCACATCGGGCATGTCCATTTTTACGGTCAACACCAACTCGCCATTTTCTTCCGTTATCCGATAGAAAGCCTGATGTCCTTCATGACCGAACGCTTGAAGGGTTGCGACCAGTAAGAATATGATTGCTGCGAATCTCATGGTACAAGTTTAGTCAGCTTGTTTGGTGTGTGATTTACAGGTTTCCAAGTAGGTTTTATAAGATTCGTATCAGTCTTTGACAATTATCATTCAAACAGGCAATTTTCAGAACTAACTTTGGTTTAATATTTGCTTGTTGATCAACCCTTAACTTTGCAAACGAATTGTTTGCTTCAATATCGAATCAAACCCAAATAACTATTATGAAAAAGTCAATATTTAAGGTGGCGACCATTGCTGTTGTTGCCGCTTCACTTATTACCGGATGCGGCATATTCAAGAAACTTCTTGATGCCAAGATCCAGCAGTTCAATCAGGATTCCAATACATACAAGGCCGAGTTGGACCAGGCCGATGACGACATCAATAATGCCCTTTCTGATATTGATGGTTTTGGAAAGACCGATTATCACGATGAGGTCTTTTCAAGTCCGCTGTGTGGCGTAACCATCGATTGTACGGATGCCGCTCAAGGAATTCTGTATTTCAATTTTGATGGTGTGACGCCATGTTTCTCTCCTTCGCGAACGCGTTCCGGACAGATCAAAGTTCAGTTGATACACGGAAGTGCTTGGGCAGATGCCGGGGCTGTTCTTGAAGAGACCTTCACCGATTTCAAGGTCACGCATTTAAGTAGTGGTCATTCCATTAAGTTCAACGGCACCAAAACCTTGAAGAATGTGAATGGACACGATTGGTGGCAGTTCCTTCTCGGAAATGCTGATTTCACATACCAGGCAAGATCCAACGACATGCTGGTATCTTTTGATAATGGCGCAAGTGCTGCTTGGAACCATGCGCGAACAGTTACTTGGAGTTATTCGCCAGCAGGTTCTGACCCGAATGTTCCTTACGCCTACATTGGTTTTACAGCCAATGGAGACACTACTTTGAACGGTACGGCAACGGTAGATTCTTGGGGAGTGAACCGCTACGGAAGCGATTTCATCACGTACTACACGCAACCGATCGTTTCCAACACGTACTGCGGCCTGTGGAGATTCAACTCCGGGCAATTGGTACACGAGGTTGATGGTGATCAGTACACATTGACCTTGGGTGTCGATCAGAACGGTGATCACGCTTCAACTTCCTGTGCTTACGGTTTTGAAGTGAGTTGGGACGTCAATAATCACGCGAACAGCGCAGTATTCAGTTATTGATTTGTTGAGAACGGATTGCGAAAGCGAGGTGGTATCATCTCGCTTTTGTTTTACCCGATTGTTCGTTTTTGATGCGATTTGACTAACATTACAAGAACATTTAACCTAACATTCATGGAAGATCAGAATTTTAATTTCGGCCAAGGACAATTGGTGGCCGATGCATCTGCCGAAGTGCGCGCAGAATTTTATCGCAAAACATATTTCCACTTGGCGTTGGCTTTTTTGGCGTTCATTGGGGTAGAGGCCGTTTTCCTTTCAACTCCTGCCATTGTCAATATCGGTCTTGCCATGACGCAAGGTTGGACGTGGATGATTGTGCTGCTCGGTTTCATGTTCGTGACCAACATGGCTGAGAATTGGGCCATCAGAACGGACAACCGTTCAATGCAGTATGCAGGTTTCGGACTATACATTCTGGCAGAGGCGTTCATTTTCATCCCGATGCTTTACATCGCCATGTCCATTTCGGAGGATGGTTCGCTGCTTTGGAAAGCGTTGAGTGTGACCGTGGCCTTGTTCGTTGGACTGAGCGCTGTGGTTTTCGTTACCAAAAAGGATTTCTCGTTTCTGCGAAGCGCAATTATGATCGTTAGTATTGTTGCTTTAGGTGCCATTGCTGCTGGAATGCTGTTCGGGTTCGACCTCGGACTTGGGTTTTCCATTGCCATGGTGATGTTGGCTGCAGGATCCATCCTGTACCAGACTTCGAACCTCATATATCGCTATCATCCATCGCAGTATGTGGCGGCTTCACTTGGCCTGTTCGCTTCTTTTATGCTGTTGTTGTGGTACATCATTCGCATTTTCATGAGCCGCGATTGACCTGATCGCTGGAAAAATTTTGAAAGCCCTGTCCATTTCGGCAGGGCTTTCTTTTTGCTTCAAATAGTACACGCCTATATTTACGGTCAAACATTTTGATGATGAAACTTCAGAACTACATAGCAGGAAATTGGATAGAGGGAGATGGTGATGGAAGTCCGCTTTTCAACTCCGTAACAGGAGAAATGGTGGCAACGGCCACAACCAAAGGGTTGGATTTCGAACAGGCCCTACAATACGGAAGAGAGAAGGGAAGTGCGTTGCGAAAAATGACCTTCCAAGAGCGCGGATTGATGGAGGGGGTAAAGAATATCGGAGTTTCCGACTTTTCGTTGGAGTCAGCGTTTTTCGATTGAATCCCCTACTCCACCACTTCCAATTCGAGGGTCATGTCAAGCGGCTCGCCATTGAGGATGGCCACCACTTCCGTAACCTCTTTGAAGCCTGGGAAAGAGAACCGTGCCAAGTAAATGCCTTCTGGCAGATCGGTCATTTTAAAGTAGCCTGTAGGCGAAGTGATGTACGTTTTGCCTGTTCCGAGCAGTTCTACCACACAGCCGAATACCCGGGCACCCGTTTTGGAGCTCACCACTTTTCCTTTGAAAATGGCCTTTTCTGAACCTGCATTTTCTGGCTGAGCGATGAGATGAATCAATTGCTCCAATCCTTGTCCGAACGTGTTTTTTTCTGTCGTTTTCATGATCGTTGGGTTTTAAATGGTTAAGTAGCTGTATTTCATCTACTATTGTTAACACCAACTGAAAGCCAATTATTGTGCCGATCCATTTTTTCAGGCTACTTTTAAGCTATTGGTAAACCAATTGACAAAACATACGTCTTAGGCACATATCATATTCCATGAAAAGGTTTTTACTCTCAGCCACGCTTACTGCACTTATTGGTCTTTCTGCCATTTCGCAGACCGTTCCTACCTACAATCAACAGGTTTCGTGCATTCTATTTGAGCATTGTACCACTTGCCATCACGATGGTGGCATTGCACCCTTTTCGTTAATGACCTATGGCGATGCCTCTGCAGCGGCATACGGCATGCTCGGGTCGGTCACGTCACGCATCATGCCGCCATGGCCACCCAACCCTGACTACAACAGCTTGGCGCACGAGCGATTGCTGACACAGGAAGAAATAGACATCGTTGCCAACTGGGTGAACGGTGGCTTCCCAGAGGGAACAGGCACTCCGCCCCAAGCACCCTACTATGGCAGCTCTGAGGTGATACAGAACCCCGATCTGGTGGTGACCATGCCGCAGTACACTGTAAGCAGCCAGAACAATGACGTCTATCGCTGCTTTGTGCTTCCTACCGGTCTTGCTCAGGATGTGTTCATTACTGAGATCGAGGTGATACCGGGCAATTTTGAAGCGGTGCACCACGTATTGCTGTTCCGCGATGGCACCAATGTACCGGCCCAACTGGATGCTCAGGACCCGGGGCCGGGCTACACCAGTTTCGGTGGAACCGGTAGCAATGATTCGGAATTGATCGGTGGTTGGGTACCCGGACAGTCGGCAAAAATATATCCGGCCAACTTCGGTGTTCGGCTTCCTGCGGGATCCAATATCATTATGCAGGTGCACTATCCTACCACGGCCAATGGCCAGTCAGATCAGACAAAGGTCAATATCAGATACAGTTCGAATGTGACACGCGAGGTATACATCAATCCACCATTGAACCACGCCACACTCAATGAAGGAGCGCTGATCGTCCCTGCAAATCAGACCCGAACATTCACGTGCGATTATCAAGTTCCCAACCAGTTTGATGTTACTATTTTGGATGTGGCGCCACACATGCACCTGATCGGAAAATCGATAAGCGCCTGGGCTACCACCCCGACAAACCAGACAATACCGTTGATCGAAATAGAGAACTGGGATTTCCATTGGCAGGGATTCTATGAGTTCCGCCAGCCGATAAAGATCCCCGCGGGAAGCGTGCTGCACAGTTCGGCCACCTACGACAACACCACCAACAATCTCAATAACCCGAACAACCCTCCGCAATTGGTAACGGCCGGTGAGGCCACCACGGATGAAATGATGCTTATCTATTTCTCTTATGCGCTTTATTTCCCAGGTGATGAGAACATGGTTGTTGACACGGTCACGGTTCATCCATCGCATGTTTGCGAACCACTCAGCGTAGGTCAGCAGGAGCTTGATATGGAACACCTTACCGTTTACCCGAATCCGACCACCGACAGACTTTACTTGCAACTCCCGGTTCAGGAATATGAGCAGATCTCGGTAACGGATATTCAAGGTAAAACGGTTCTCAACTTCAGTTCTACAGACAGAAACTTGGATGTCTCTTCGCTTTCAGATGGCATTTACATGCTACAGATAGCCTCCAGCGGTGGCATTGCCACACGGAAGTTTGTGATAAGGCGTTAGATAGCGGTTAGGAATACGTGAATTAGCGAATATCTCTCTGTGTCTCAGTGGCTCTGTGTGCAAGTAGCCATTAGCTTTCGGCCGTTAGCCGTTAGCGAAATACGGAATCCTTGGCGCCTTTGCGTCTTGGCGAGAGCCATCCGTGAGCGAAACGAACAAACTCCGCTTTTCTGCGGCTCTGTGTGAATAAAAACACACCCCTCAATCCCCTCTCAAGAGGGGAAGCTGCAACATCAGACCATTGCTCGAAACTGAATGCTTGAAAACTTTGGCGTCTTGGCGTCTTGGCGAGAACCAACTGTGAGCGTAGCGAACAAACTCCACTTCTCTGCGGCTCTGTGTGAAACCAAACTGAGCGAAGCGAATCCTCTGTGCGTCTCTCCTTCTCCATTCTCCTCTGTGTAAAAAAGGCTTTGCGCCTTTGCGTCTTTGCGAGAGCCATCCGCGAGCGAAGCAAACAAACTCCACTTCTCTGCGGCTCTGTGTGAAACCAAACTGAGCGAAGCGAACCCTCCGTACATCTCTCCTTCTCTATTCTCTCGGTGTAAAAAACACTTTGCGCCTTTGCGGCTTTGCGAGAGCCATCAGTGAGCGGAGCAAACAAACTCCACTTCTCTGCGGCTCTGTGTGAAACCAAACTGAGCGAAGCGAATCCTCTGTGCATCTCTCCTTCTCCATTCTCCTCTGTGCAAAAAACACTTTGCGCCTTAGCGCCTTTGCGAGAGCCATCCATGAGCGAAGCGAAAGAGAAAGGGCCGACCATCTTGCGACAGCCGACCCTCTCATCAACCTAAGTCCTCCAGAGCGGAGGACTCCAACCTACCTAAAAACCGATTCCAAGTCGAATACCTGGTATGATCAGGTGTCCGACCTTATGCTGCGTTACAACACCTGTTATCTGGCCATTGTTGTCCAGAATGATATTGTCTGTTTCATATTTCACCTGCTTGTAATTCACATTGAAAAGCAGACTGAAATGCCCACGGTGTCTGCGTGAATGCACTTTGAAACCGAGACCCATACCTGCAATGACCCCACCTTGCAGGCGATTGCCGTAATCATCCACGTTCAAATTCTTATTTCCCCAACCTTTAAAGGCCATGGCATAACCGGCCTCTACTGCATAGAACGGAGAAATGCGCCCTTTCATCGGGCCATCGCCAGCATGATACAGATAAAGCGGCATGTAAACGCCTGCAAGCGCCTTCCTGGCCAAACCATTCACCTTCGGATTGAACGGATTGGAGAAAACACGGTCAACACCTACTCCAACTCCCAAATAGCCATAGCGGCCGAATTTATATCCGTTCACAAAACGGACACCTCCCTGCACATTCTCAACCAGTACCTGAAGTTCATTGAAATACCCACGTCTGTTGGGGTCATACATCATCGTGTCTTTCGGCATGTGATTCCAATGCCCCCATGGACCATAGGAAGGATGTGGTGGGTGTTCCATCTTCTCTTTGGTGATTTTCTCCACATCTCCCACCTTCACAGCATAAACGTTTCCATCGCGGGACTTGATCTTATAACTCACGTTCGGAACCTGCTCAATGATGATTCCTCTGTAAATGCTGCCATCTTTCAGGTAGATCGCATCCTGCATTCCTTCCTGTGCTATTGCACCGAGAGGCAAAACGAATACCATCAGCAATAGAAATCTTTTAAACTGTCTCATGATGCCATGTTTAGTCTGTGAAACAACGATGAAGTGCGTTTGTTTGATCGTGCTACGTGATTCTCGATAAAGATCTTCCAAGAAATTCGCAGAGAAGATGATGTTGAACTACCTAATGGTTGACTTTTGTCAGATATTCTAAACGGTTCGGAACGCTAACAGCAGATTGTTCCTTAACTTTCGGTGCTATCCGCACCACCGAATTGACCGACCTTAGAAAATCCAAGAAGGAGACTTCAGAACTGGTGAAGTTTGCGCTGTACGGTGCCCTTTTCGGTTGCTGTTTTCCCATTATCGGAACACTCATTCAGAGCTATGCCACATTTGGAGACACCAGTTGGCAACACCTGATCGAAAGCCAGCGCATGGCGCCCCTTCTGTGGATCATTGACACCGCGCCTGTCTTCCTCGGTCTGTTCGCCTCGTTCGGTGGAAGACAATTGGACGTGGTCAAATTTCAGAATGACATTTTGGAGGAGAAGTACGACCAGATGAACGCCCTGCGCGAGATGGCTGAAGCGGCCAATCGTGCCAAAAGTGATTTTCTGGCCAACATGAGCCACGAGATACGAACTCCGATGAATGCCATAATCGGATTGAGTTATCTGACACTCAAGACCGCATTGGAACCAAAGCAACGTGAGAACCTGCTGAAGATCCAACGTAGCAGCGAGTCGCTGATGCAGATCATCAACGACATTCTCGACTTCTCGAAGATCGAAGCAGGAAAGTTGTCTTTCGACTCGGTCAATTTCAACTTGGAATCGTTGGTGAATGATGTGGCCGAACTGGTCAACGTAAAGCTCCGCAAGAAACGCGACATCGAATTCATCATCGAGTTTGACAGAAGCATTCCTCACGAGCTGAAAAGCGACCCGCTGCGCATCCGTCAGGTATTGCTCAACCTCTTGGACAATGCGGTGAAATTCACCGAAAAGGGAGATGTGAAACTTATTTGTCGCACCAAGAAAGCAGAAGACGAAGGCATCTGGTTGCATTTCTCGGTATCTGACAGTGGTATTGGAATAAGCCCCGAACAACAGCAATTGCTCTTCTCGGCCTTTCAGCAGGCAGATATTTCCACCACGCGTAAGTTCGGAGGAACTGGTTTAGGACTTACCATCAGCAGCAGTTTGGTGGAAATGATGGACGGAAAACTCAAAGTGCGAAGCGAGGCTGGAAATGGAAGTGAGTTCTATTTCGATGCATTCCTCGCATACGCAGATGCCGAACATGTGGCAAAAGCAAAACGTCCTAAAAGTCTGGATGGCATCCGCGTGTTGCTGGTGGATGATTCTGATACTGCCCGCAAAGTGCTGAAGGACATGTTGCTCTCCTTCGGATTTGATGTGCTGGAAGCAGAAAATGGCAACGATGCCATTGAACTTTACCGCAGGGAATCGGAGAAAGAACCGATCTCGCTTATCGTAACCGACTGGTCGATGCCCGACCTCGATGGAATTGAAATGCTTGAACTGCTGCACAGGGAAAAAGTGAAGACGAGTCCGAGCGTGCTGATGGTGTCTGCCTATGGCGCGGATAATATTGGTATTGCGGCTCATAACAAGGATCTGGTGGATGAATTTCTGGTGAAACCGATCAGCCCATCTGTTCTTTTCGATGCCATTCAGAAGGCGCTCTACAAAAACAAATTTGCTACACTTAGCGGGAGTGCTGAGTCTGGCGACATTGACCACTTCAATAAATTGCTGAAAGGCAAACGCGTGCTTTTGGTTGAAGACAATGAGATCAATACCGAACTCGCCATCGAGCTATTGAAGGACGTGGGTATTGAAACAACCCACGCGGCCAATGGGCAATTGGCCATAGACATGTTGCAGGAAGATGATTTTGACTGCGTGCTGATGGATATTCAAATGCCCGTATTGGACGGATTGAGTGCCACACGGAAGATCCGCGAGATGCGAATCCACGACAGCAAACCAATTATTGCAATGACGGCCCATGCCATGGCTGGCGAGCGCGAGAAAAGCCTTGCGGCAGGTATGAACGAACATATCTCCAAGCCGATCAACCCAAAGAAACTCTACCAGGTGCTGGTCAATTTTCTTTCGGACAAACAGGTTTTCTCTGAAATTGAAGAGGATGAGATCAACCAGCCTACAGAGGAAACGGAAAGCAAGAGGCCGACCATTTTCCCCACAATTGATGGCATTGACGTGAAGGATGGTCTTAGCCGCTGTGGCAACAAAGTAGAATTTTACAACAGGATCCTTCTGCTTTTCGCAAACAAGTATGCAGACGCGAACAAACAGGTGTTGCAACTTGTGGAAGAAGGAAATGCAGACGAATTGGGTTCTTACATGCATGCGTTGGCGGGGGTTGTCGGCAACATAGGAGCGCACGATCTGGGAAAACGGGCGCGCTCATTGTCGCATTCATTCCATTCTCCCGAAGATCTGGATGTTGACATGCTTTACGTGGAAGCAACAGATCTGGGAACGACCGTTTCAAAACTCAGCACGGTCATAAAAGGGAAAATAGCAGATGAAACCAGTGAAGATGCTGAACTTCCCATCATCGCATCGGAAGCGCTTGAAGCGCTGCTTGAATCCATAAAAAAGCGAATTGCTGATAATGATCCTTCAGCAGTTGACGTGCTGAACGAAGCCATGGGTAAACACGATTTCGGTTCGAATGCCGCGACCATGAACGAAGTGCGCGAGCTTTTGGAGGAGATGGAGTTTGACGAAGCTGCCGAGAAACTCGAAACGGTAAAGAAATGAGCAATTTCGGGTTGGCCATTTCCGACAGGAAGACGATTCTGATCGTGGATGATTCGGTTGAGAATCTACAGCTTCTCACCGCCCTGCTTAAAGACGATTACCGCATCAAAGTGGCCAAGAACGGACAGAAGGCGGTTGACATTGTGACGCGCGATGCCACCATTGACCTCGTGCTGATGGATGTGATGATGCCCGAAATGGACGGGTATACTGCCTGTAAGATCCTGAAGGAAAACGAACTGACCGAGCCTGTACCGATCATCTTCCTCACTTCACTGAATGAGGCTTCGGACGAGACCAAAGGGTTTGCCATCGGTGGTGCCGACTTCATATCCAAACCATTCAACGCGCAGGTGGTGCGTGCGCGCATCAAAACACACTTAGACCTTCAGGAAGAACGGAAAAAGGCCGATGCACTGCTTCGCTACCTCCTGCCCAATACGGTCATTCAGGAACTGAAAACCACAGGCAGTTACACGCCTGTCATTCACCAGCATACCAGCATCATGTTCTGCGATCTGGTGGACTTCACCACCATCGCATCGCGTTTGGACCCGACCCATCTTGTAAACGAACTGACCGAACTATTCACCGAGTTCGATGAGATCGTGACCACCAATGGTGGGCTGCGCATAAAAACCTTGGGAGACGGCTACATGGCAGCGGCAGGACTCGGGTCAAAAACGGATAATGCCCATGCCGAAAAACTGGTAACGGCCGCGTTGGAAATGATCGACTACCTGAACAGGCGCAATCAAGAGAACGAATTGAAATGGGAATGCCGTATCGGCATCCACTCAGGACCGATCATTTCTGGGGTGGTTGGTAAATCCCGTTGTCAGTTCGACATCATGGGAGATAATGTGAACATTGCATCGCGGGTTGAGAGCAATGGACACCCGATGCGCGTAACCATTACGGAAGACACGGCCTCTCTCCTATCTTCTGATCGGTTTCATCTTGAACCGCTCGGTAAAGCCGACCTGAAAGGCAAGGGAGAAATGTCGTTGGTTAGCGTAACTTTGAAATGATTTGGCCGGTTTGGGTCAAGCCAACCTAAACCCACTTTTTTCGTTAAAGCAGCATAACCCCTGAATCTGAACCCCTTACGTGTCTTTCCTAAAGACATATTTCATTTTCCTGACAACCGTTTGGAGCGTTCTCACACTCCAAGCGCAACCCGTTTTCCAGAACCCTTCGTTTGAGGGGACTCCTGCAAGCGGAGCCGTACCCCCGAACTGGTTCATGTGTTCTGGTTCGCCCGATATTCAACCAGGTTTTTGGGGCACTACACAGACACCATCTGATGGGAATACCTATTTGGGGTTTCATCACACAGAATCGGTATCGGCCAATTTCACCAATGGATTGGGTGCGTGCAGTCAGCTGAATTTCAATATGGACGTGAGCATTGTCCCGTTGAATCTGCCGGGCAATCAATTTTGGGTGGACAACAACCAGGGCGTGAATGACGGATACATCTGCATTTATGGTGGCTACACCAATTGCGACAATCAGGAACTTCTTTGGCAATCGCCACTCATCACCAATATAAATACGTGGCAAACGCTCTCCATTCAACTGAATCCATCGCAGAATTACACGTATCTGAACTTCGTGCCTTGCATCAATAATGCGGGTACATACACGTATTTCGGAATCGACAATATTGTGGTTACCGACCAATTGGCATTCGTTGACCCGCTTCAGGATCAAACACTCTGTGAAGGCGATGACATTGCAATAAATCCAAGCGGGAACTACTCCGCTAACGCTACTTTTCAATGGACAGGTCCCAACGGTTTTTCAAGTACCGATGAGAACCTGCTCATCTCCAATTCGACCTTGGCCGATGATGGCCAATACACGCTGACCGTAACAGATGGAAGTTGTACGGGCGACCCTGTGAGTGTAAATGTCACCATAGTAGATTGCACTCCGAACCTTTCCTGCAACCTACTTTGCAATACCGATTTTGAAGACCAACAGGTAACCTCTCCAGGAAGCTACACCATTCTCAACCAAAGCAACGTTCCGTGTTGGAACACCACCGCATCCGACCAAATGGTAGAAGTTTGGGGAACGGGGTTCAATGGCGTGCCTGCCTATTCAGGAAACCAGTTCATTGAGCTGAACGCCAACCTTGTTTCTACTCTCTATCAGGATTTTCAGGCGTTGCCTGGAAGTACTGTCGATATTTCGTTTGCACATCGTGGCCGCGCAGGAACCGATGTGATGAGCGTGAGCGTTGGTCCCATCGGTGGCCCGTATGTCAATCTCGGAACGTTCTCAACTGGAAATACGGCCTGGCAATATTATACGGTCAGCTACACCTTCCCTCCCATCCCGCAGGTCAATTATTCGTTAAGGTTCAATTCCGTTTCGGCCGCTGGTGGCAGTCAAGGCGTAGGAAATTTCTTGGATGACATTTCCATCACCATGCCGCAACTGGTTGTCAATGAGACGGTGACAGACCCAAGCTGTAGCATGCTTTCTGATGGCCAAATAGATGTCACCATCAGTGGCGGCACACCACCCTATTCCATCTCTTGGGATGCGCCATTGAACGCTACGACCACTTCTGTTACCGATCTTGCAGAAGGACAATACACCTACCACATCACCGATCTTTATGGCTGCGAATACACAGATGTGGTTTCCCTCACCACTCAGCATTCGGAAGAGCAATCATCTTCAACAGAAACCATCTGTCAGGGAGAGCAATTTGTCTTGCCGAGTGGAATTTCCGTAAGCAGCGCTGGAACCTATGTAGACACACTTAGCACGATCTATGGCTGCGATAGTGTCGTCACTACCCAATTGACCGTGAATCCTGTGTTCAGCAGCAACCAGTCTGTTTCTATTTGTGATGGAACGACCTACACCTTACCTGGCGGGATGGCGGTAAGTACTGGTGGCACCTATTCCGATACGTTACAGACAACATTGGGATGTGACAGCATCATCAACACGGATCTTACTGTAAATCCTTCGCCTGTCGTCAATTTGAGTGCGAGTATTTGTTCTGGGCAGAGCTATTTGGCAGAAGGTTCGCAACAGACACAGACGGGAATCTACCATGACACGCTTTCAACTTCTTTCGGTTGCGACAGCGTCATCATCACCGACCTGACGGTTCTGCCATTGATCGTTCATATCATTGACACGGCCGTATGTGTGGGTGATTCCATCCTGACCGGAGGAACCTGGAAGTCGCAGGTTGGCAGCTACAATGATTCGTTGGTCACGCCTAACGGATGCGACAGCCTTTTGGTAACAAATCTGAGCTTCTACGCGCAACCTGCTTCGGGCATCAGCCTTTCCAATAGTTGTTTGGATGACCCATTGACCGTATCTGATGCTTCAACCATTCCATCTGGCTCTATTGCGGGTTGGAGTTGGAATTTGGGGAACGGAAACGTTTCGTCTTTGCAGCAACCTCTTCCACAATCCTATCCTGCGGCTGGAAATTATACTGTCTCGCTGATCGTTACCTCTGACAATGGATGTATCGATTCAACCCAAGAGAACGTGGAAATATATCCGTTGCCAATTGCACTATTTACATGGGACAGCGTGTGTCATCAAGCAGCCAATCAGTTCACCGACCTTTCAACGGCTGTTGGTTCGTATCCGCTTACACAATGGTCTTGGGTCTTCAGTTCAGGACAAACTTCTACGTTACAGAATCCGACCATAACCTTCAATCAACCAGGAACTTATGACGCCACGCTGACCGTGACCACTTCGGTGGGATGTAAAGCCGATACGAGTTTGGGTTCCGCGCTGGTTTACCCGAATCCGGTTGCTGTCATCGACCCTCTTTCCGGTCATTGCCTAAATGATGAAATCCAGCTGCTCGAATCATCCACCATCGACAACACTTGGGGAGATTCTATCGTTTCTTGGGATTGGTTGATAGAGCCAAGCGTCTCAAGCTCAGATCAAGAACCTACCCATGTTTTCACAACAAGTGGCATGCATTCGGTGCAATTATCTGTTGAAACAGCAAACGGCTGCACGGATATGACAACCGCAACGGTAGAGGTCTATGACAGACCTCAGGTTGCCCTATCTCTTTCCAAAACTGAAGGTTGCGAGCCGCTGACCGTTGACTACAACGATGAGAGTTCCATCTCTTCGCCTTACAGTATTGCACAATGGAACTGGCAATTGGGGCACGGTGAGACAAGCTCTGAATCGAATCCATCATTCACCCACAATTACCAAGGTGCCGATGGCATTACGCCAGATACATTGGATGTCAGTTTGAATACTGTTTCGTCCAAAGGTTGTGCAAGTGAGGACACGGCCGAAGCGACCATTGTTGTATATCCGCTGCCAACAGCAGCTTTTCAAAGTGAGCCATCTACTGTGAACATGGTCGATCCAACCGTGGACTTTACCGACCAGTCCACGCTCAATGTTGTCCTCTACAACTGGATGTTCGGAGATGGGCAGATCTCATCTCTCACCAACCCTACTTACACGTATTCAGACACGGGAAGTTATTCGGTGAACCTTCATGTGGAAACTGCTTATGGCTGTACTGACGCAACCATGGGTAAAGTAATTGTGGAGCCATACTTCTCATTCTTCATCCCGAACACGTTCACCCCAAATCAGAATGGCAGAAATGATGTGTTCAAAGGTTATGGAGAAGGTTATACCTCCGTGTCCATGTCCATCTTTGATAGATGGGGCGAACGAATCTTTTACGGAGTTGACAATGGTGCTGGTTGGGACGGCAACTACCGAGGTGCACCTGTGGAAGTAGGTGTTTACATCTATGTCTTCCTCGTAACTGATTGGGAAGGAAACGAAAGGCGCTTTACTGGAAATGTGAATGTTTTGCGCTGACCTGTTCTATTTTTTCCGATACAGACAATACCCCAACCACACAGAAAGTAGAAGAAGCATTATGGACACGACAATCACGATGCGAAACCATCTTTTTGCATTGCGCTGCTCCTTTCTCAGTTCTTTTCGAATGTCCCATTCTCTTTGAACACGGGCAAATTCCGCTTCAATCAGGGTGGTTATCATCAAACGTTGGGTTTCCTGTTTACGAAGAAAATATCGCTGCTGCCATGCATTGGTGCTGTCTGCTGCTCGAAGCTGTTCTTCCGAATCATTCAATCCAACATTCAATTTTCGGAACAACTTCCAATAGGTAATGGCCTGCTCCAGCTCATCGATGTCCAAAGTTTCCTTTCCGAAAAGCAATGGATATACGGAATCGAACTGTGTCTTTGCTTCCTGCATGGACCCGAGCAACATTAACGATCGGGCCTTCCCCAGGTAGGATTTCACCAGTTGTAGCGAATCGTGGAAGGCCAGATAACGCTTGATGTTCTCGTTATACAACTGTAATGCAACGTTGGCATCTTCATTTACCTGATGCCATTGCGCAAGATTGTCGGTAATGTTTCCGAGCAACCGCTGGTGTTCCGGCTCTGCAGCATTCAACCCGAAAATGGCATTATTGAAACAGGTGAATGCAGAGTCCGCGTTTCCCAATCGGGTCCATACCATTCCTAAGTTGTTGTATGACGAAGCATGCCATATCGGATTGGCTATGGTGTCGGCATAGTTCTCAGCCCTTCGGAAGTAATACAATGCGCTGTCCAACTGATCGCTGATTAGGAAAAAGCTACCGAGTTTGCCCAGATGATTGTATTCTTCGGCCTCATTGAAGCTGCCACAGAGATCGGCCAGCTGCATAGCTTTGTGTGTAGATCGGATGGCCGCATCGGCAGAATTGATCTGCATCAATAATTCCGAGATCCTATCATACACCAAGCTCAATTCGCAATTGGCATTACGCGAATAGGATTCGAGCAGCACGGCCGTATGTAAAAGCGAAACCTTTTCGGCAAGGGATGAGGTAGTATCTGAACGCTGTTCCAATTGGCGGATGGTCTGATCCACTTTTTCGGGAACACGAATAATGCGTTGAATGTCTGCCTCTGACAGATACAACGCTTCTGACTGTCCCTTGACGAGCAGTCCGATTCCCATAAAACAGGTGATCAGAAGAAACCGCATACCGCCCCAAAGGTAGGGAGCGCAAGCCCGCTGCAACAAACATTTCACGATTATCTGATGAACGACAATTCCACGGACCGATCTTGCGAGAAGCGTTTAAAAATGACCATTGCGTTAAATCACACCTGTATCTGACGAACATCAGAACAGCCAACGTAATTGGTGTTCACCTTCGAATCGAATTTCATTGAACCTATGAAACAACACTATCAAAATCATGCATCTGGCGGAGCGGTATATGGCCTCGGTTTCATTGGTGCGGCCGTTTATTTCATTTCGCATTCGGTTGGATTCTGGATGGGCGTGGTCGGTTTTTTGAAAGCCATGGTATGGCCTGCATTCTTGGTTTACCACTCATTCCAATATCTATTATCATGAAGAAACTATTGATCATCTATACCACCACAGAGGGTCAGACCGCCAAGGTGGTGCGTCATTTGGAAAAATGCGCCATAGCCAATGGTGTGGAGGTTACCGCTTATAACGCCATAGAATACCCCCCATCTCCTCACGGTTTCGATATGGTAATACTCGCAGGCTCGGTGCATATGATGAAATATCAGTCGGCCCTGGTCCATTATGCCACAGAAAATGCCAAGGCTCTGAGCGAGCGACCCAACGCGTTCGTTTCTGTAAGCATGGCGGCAGCACACCTGACCGAAGAGAGTGCCAGCGAACTGCAAGAATGGGTTGGGGAGTTTGAAGAGGAAACCGGCTGGGGACCACAGCGAATTGAGCACGTGGCCGGAGCTTTGAAGTACGTGGAATACAATTGGCTGAAACGGCAGGTGATGAAGCAGATCGCTAAGAGCACAGGAGAATCAACGGATACTACTCAAGATCACGAATACACCGATTGGGATGCCTTGGACAGATTTATGACTGAGTTCTGTCATCAGTAAATGATCGTCTTTTGGTAAAATCGGTTATTAACTTTCCGATTATTCAACTTACCGAGTATCAGTATTAGGTCGGTCAAATAGGCTCTGCTCAAAACAGGTATTTTAGAGCCCTCGTAACTGTTTTGTATGCAGCGTTTGCTTAAACCTACCATTATACTTGTCATCTGCGGAGTGGCCTATCTCGCGGCCATCGCCAACTACCAATGGACAGATGCACAGGCTTACCACGGTCCAAATGAGTTGGATTTTTTCCGGGACAATGGTGTAAGTCTTCCGCTTAGCGATAACGGGTATTTCAAAGGTTCGGGAAATTGCGATGGCTGCCATGGAATGGATGAAACGATGCATGCCAACGTCAATGAAATGGGACATGACATCAGCCCGGTAAGCATGTGGCGCGGCACCATGATGGCCAACTCGGCCAAGGACCCGTTCTGGCGTGCCAAAGTAAGCCATGAAGTGACGGTAAACCCGCAACACCAAGAGGCGTTGGAAGACAAATGCACCTCGTGCCATGCACCTCTTGGTAGATATTCGTACCAGGAATTCAACCTTGGACCGTACGGCATTGCCGACCTCGAAACCGACTCGTTGGGGTTGGACGGGGTTTCGTGCCTCGCATGCCACAAACAGTCGTCACATCAGTTGGGCAGTCTGAACTCCGGAAACCTCAACTTTGCTCCGCAGCCGCTCGCCTACGGACCGTTTGAAAAACCGTTTGAACCGCCTATGCAGGATCTGGTCGGTCTCCTTCCTGTTTACAGCAGCCACATTTTGGATGGTGGTCTCTGTGCGGGATGCCACACATTGCTTACCGAAAGCGTTGACCTGGATGGGAATTTTACCGGACAGACCTTCATTGAGCAGGCAACCTACCACGAATGGCTCAACTCATCTTACAACGATGGCCAGGCCAATGCCACCACATGCCAAGGCTGCCACATGCCAACTGTTGCAGAGGAAGTGGTGATCTCTGCCAACTATGCCGAACTGTTCGGGCGTTCGCCTTTCTCTAAGCACGAACTGGTGG
Organism: Flavobacteriales bacterium; assembly: GCA_016124845.1. Taxonomy (NCBI): domain Bacteria; kingdom Pseudomonadati; phylum Bacteroidota; class Flavobacteriia; order Flavobacteriales; species Flavobacteriales bacterium. The sequence goes on along the minus strand of WGMW01000021.1, from coordinate 44,820 downwards.
GCGGCAACAGCTTCATGCTGAAATTGATGAAACAGAACGCTGGAGTGCTCAGTATTGCGGCATCGGATGACATAATGGACTCCACCATTGCGCGCACCGAGCACAAACTCCAACATCAGACCATGAACCTCGACCTGCAGTTCAACACCTTCGACCATGACACCGGATATTTTGAGGTCCGGTTGGAGAATTTGGCCGGACACAAATTCCCATCGGGTTACCCTTCGCGCAGAGCGTATATTGAGTTTTTGGTAGTGAAGGAGAATGAAGACACACTCTTCCAATCCGGTGTTCTGCAACCCGATTACGAGGTTTTTGGACAGAACGCTACCTACGAACCGCATTACAACGTCATTACCGATGAACAGCAGGTTCAGATCTATGAAATGGTGATGGGCGATGTGAACGGAGATGTGACAACCGTGCTGGAGCGCGCTTACAGCACCATTAAGGACAATCGGCTGGTGCCGATAGGTTTTACTACTTCGCACAGCGTTTACGATACGACCGCTGTTTACGGGACGGTTCTCAATGATACCGATTTCAACTTCGATGGATTTGAAGGTTCAGGAACGGACGTGGTACGTTATCACGTTCCACTGAACGGATACAACGGCTCGATCAGAGTTTCGGCCAAGGTTTTCTATCAGTCGGCACCACCTAAATGGATGCAAGAGATGTTTGCAGTTTCCACACCGACCATTGATGCATTTGAGAACATGTATTCCAATGCCGATCGCATGCCTGTGTTGGTTGCTGCGGATTCCATTGTAAACATGTCGGTGGTCACCAATGTCATCGAAGCACAGGAATGGAGCATAACCGCATATCCCAATCCTACCGAAAATGGGGTGGTTCGGCTACGCGGAGATCACGTGCCAAACGTGAAAAACATTGAAGTGTTCGACATGCACGGAAAGCTCATTGCATCTTTCAACCGCTATCCGAACGGTGGAATAACTCTTCCTGAGAGAGCTGGTATTTATCTGATCAAAGTGGAAGGTGAAACTGCGGAAAAGACCTTCCGCGTTCTACGCAATTAAGAACCAATGGCTTTAGAAAGGTAATTCCGCATCGGTTCGCTGGCGCTGAAGTAATTCATCACCACATCTGCAAGGTTTTCTTCCAGAATGGTTTCCGGTGGCAAGGTTGCGAAGAAGTAGAACTGCTTGTTGAAAAGGTATGGTTGTTTCTCGGCCGCAGCCTTGAATTCTTTCGGGAGGATCTTATTCTTCTCCCCTCTCAACTCACCGAAATTCTCCACGAACTTCTTGTCTGAAAGCAGTTTGTCCAACTCCGTGAGATTCTTGAGAATATACTCCCGGATGCGTTGAAGAACGTCCTTGTCGGGCAAGTAAACCCCGCTGTAAAAACGGAAATGCTCCGGTCCCAACTCCAAATACATTCCGGGTGAGGTGACATCCTTTTTGCCTCCGGGCGCGATCACCGCTCCCATCTGCAACTTGTAAGGTGTTTTGTCCTTACTGAAACGTACGTCCTTGTAAATTCGGAAGACGGCATCTTTCGCAAGTCCCGCAAAACGGTCATCGGTCTTGGCTGCTCGATCAATGACGTCTTGCACAAAGACATTGAACGGTTCTTTTACCGATCGTTCGTAGCGTTTCTTGTTTTCGGTAAACCAATCTCGGTTATTATTCGCAGCAAGTTCTTTAAAGAAATCGAGGAAATCGGGAGTGAAATAGGGCATTTTTGTCAGATAGAAATTCGGCTGAAAATTACTTGAATTCCTTCTTGATGTCCTTCATAACTCTTCCTCGGGTATACTTGAGCCAGTTGTAAATGGCACCCGCCCAATAATTTCTGAATCCGAAACCACTTGCATCTCCGATCAATTTGTGCGTGTACAACACCTGTTTGGTGCCAATATCGAAGAATGTGAGATATCCGAAACCCTGCTCCTTGATCTTATCGAACGATTCCACCAAGATCACAATACCAATGCCGTCCTTGTAATCTTCGATGGTGTAGGCTTTCACCGCGGATTTGATGTCATCTTCCGAAATACTGTAAGATTTATTGATGACCAACGATTTCACTTTCACTTGGTCGTTGACCACATCCACTACGCCATAATCGTATTTCAGGTCTGCGATCAGAAGCGCTTTTCCCCATTCGTACTTGTCACCTTCAGATATCATCAGATGATTCCACTTGCGGAAATAGTCCTCTTTGATGGCCACAGGATCGTGGAACCCCTCTTCTCCGATCATCCTCGCTTTGGTGAAATCCAAACCGAACCAGACCACATCGCAATTTTCGTTCATAAAATCCTTCATGGTACGCTGACCGAAAGAGATCAACGGACTCGCTATCAATGCCAGAAATACAATTCGTTTCATACTGTTATTCATTAGGGTCTGCACGAAAGTACAACGATTCATTTTTATGTTTTGGCTGCCGTTCAATCGATCATCCGATCAAGTAATCTTGCGCGGATTTTCATTTTAAACCATCGACCTCCGCCATAGTCGTAACGGCTTATGTTTCCAAGAAGTATGCGCGTTTTCCTTTTCGTATTGATGATGCTTGGCCTGCATCGCGCATTTGCGCAACAACCGGGCCGAGGTGATGGAGAACGCCCAATGGGACGGACCGTTTCGGGAATTGTGCTGGATGAGAAGGACAATCCGATCCCGTATGCTTCGGTGGCGTTGCGCTCGAAGCGCGATTCCACGTTCCTGCGCGGAACGGCAACCGACCTCGAAGGCCATTTTGAACTACAGGTACGGCCTGGCGTGTACGAACTGACCGCTTCTTTCATTTCGTACGCCAATAAGACCATGGATGTGGATCTGCGCCAAGCGGATGTCGATCTTGGAAAACTCAGCATGGAGCCCAAATCCGAACTCATTGATGAGGTGGTGGTGAATGCCGAGAAGAGTTACATGGAAATGAAACTCGATCGCAGGGTGTATAACGTGAGCAAGGATCCGAACAATGCAGGAAGCAATGCGCAGGAAATTCTCCAGACCGTTCCGAGTGTAACGGTAGATGTGGATGGAACCGTAAGTCTGCGCGGAAGTTCCAACGTCCGTATTCTCATCGATGGCAAACCTTCGGGATTGACGGGCATCAGCACACAGGATGCGCTGCGGCAACTGCCAGGCAACATGATCGAACGCATTGAAGTGGTGACCAACGCTTCTGCAAAATTCGATGCGGAAGGCGATGCAGGCATCTTGAACATCGTTCTTAAAAAAGACAAACGAGCGGGGCTGAACGGCTCGTTCGATGTGAATGTCGGTTATCCGCACAACTACGGTGGTTCTGCCAATCTCAACTACCGAACGGGAAAAGTGAACTTCTTCGGAAGTGCGGGAATCCAATACCGAAAAAGCCCTGGAGTTGGGGATTCGTATCAGAAGTTTTTTCAGACAGACACCACGTTTGCCTACGACCGCACGCGGAACCAGATGCGTGGCGGACTTTCGGCCAACGGCCGCTTCGGCATTGATTATTTCATCGATAAGAAAACCACGCTCACGACTTCGGGCATGTACAACCGTTCGTGGAACGACAATCACAGCGCATTGAAATACACCGACATTGATGAGAATGGAATCGTGTCGCGAACGGTTGACCGCACCGAGGATGAATCTGAAAAGGAACAGAACATTGAAGCCAATCTCAATTTCAGGCGCACCTTCAAAACCGAAGACCAACTGCTGACCGCGGACGTCCGCTGGTTCGTAAGTGATGACATCGACAATGCCGATCTGGCCGAGGTCGGCCCGGATTATAGGCTCGATCAGCGAACTGCCAATACGGAAAACCAACGCAACTGGCTTTTCCAGACCGATTATGTTCACCCTTTCGGGGAGAAAGTGAAACTGGAAACGGGCGCCAAGGCCACGCTCAGGCGCATTGACAACAAGTATCAGGTGGACCAAAAAAATGATTCCACAGGCGCGTGGGAAATTCTGAACAAGTACGACAACAATTTCATCTTTGATGAGAACGTGTATGCCGGCTACCTGATGGCCAGCGGCAAGATCAAACGGTTCTCACTCCAAGGAGGATTGCGTGCTGAATATTCGGACATCACCACCCAATTGATCAAAACAGCTGAACAGCACCATTGGCGTTACATCAGCTTCTTCCCTTCCGCACATCTGAGCTATGAGTTCGGTTCAAACAACTCGCTGCAACTGAGCTACAGCCGAAGGATCAGTCGTCCGCGTTTCCGCGATCTGCTTCCGTTCTTCAGTTTGTCGGACAATCGGAATTTCCGTTCAGGAAACCCTAACATTCAACCTGTATTCACACATTCTGTGGAACTCGGCCATCTGAAAACATGGGAGAAAGGCACGCTGCTTTCCAGCATCTATTACCGCCACAGCGATGGCGTGGTTCAGCGTATTTCGCAAGCTGATTCTACGGGTCTTATTGTCACGTATCCGATCAACCTGAGCAAGCAGAATTCAGCTGGCTTCGAGTTCAATTTCTCTTACGGCCTCTTTAAGTGGTGGCGCACCACGCTCAACGCCAACATTTTTTACTCGGTGACCGATGGTAAGTATGAGGATCAATCCTTCTATGCCCAAACCTTCAGCGCCAACGGCCGCTTTACAAGCAAATGGACGATCCTGAAAAAACTGGATCTGCAAACGGCTGTCATGTATCAGGCTCCGCAGAACACACCGCAGGGAAAAACACTGAGCATGACCTGGTGGGACGCGGGATTGACCATGGACGTGCTGAAAGGCAATGCCACCATTACGTTCAGCGTGAAGGACATTCTGAATTCGCGTAAAAGACGTTGGGAAATTGATACGCCCACGCTCTACTCCACCAACGATTTTCAATGGCGAAAACGCCAGTTCGTTCTCAGTTTCACCTATCGTCTTAATCAGAAAAAGAAGCGCGACCGAGGCGACCGAGGCAATGCTGGCGGTGGCGAAATGGACGATGGCTATTAATCGCGCTCGGTAGGCAATTTCAAGGTCTGCAACATTTCAATACAGGCCGATTCTCCGAAATTCGGTAGCGTCTCATCCAAATAGAAATCCCTCAGAAGCATGTCGTAATGGATGTAAAGCAGGCACTCAATGTTCGGTCCCTGTCGGAAATCGCTCAACGTGGCCATCATGATGATCTGCTGTGTCACACCATTCAATTCAAGGTCTCCCTCTATCTCAAAATGTTGCGGTGCCTTGGCCTGAACCGAAAGTCGGTCGATGTCCAGAACACCATCGAAGGTTACCGACCGGAAATTTCCGTTTTCCAGTTTCTCATCAAGCGAATCGACACCACAATGGAACGTGGTCGGATCCACTTTTATCTTGATGCGTTTGGAGTGATAATCGATGAACAGCCACAGTTTGTTGCTTCCGAAATCGAGCAACGTGTCTTGAACGTAAACGCTGATGCCGATGCGACCATCGCGAATCTCGTACCCTTCGGTGTTCTGAGCGGCTGCGCTAAATACTACGGACGTCAATAAAACAAGTAGAAGTGTTCTCATTCATCATCGGTTTTCGTTGACCTTTTGTCAATCAGAATCCGCGGCTTCCGCTCGTTCTCATCGAATTTCAAGTAATTGATCTCCTCATTTGTGGCGAGGATCAACCTTGGTTTTACACGCAATTTACCACTCAAATGTTCCAAAACATTGGTTTGGGCGTTCTCGCCTTGCAGCAATGCCCGAATCACCACTTCATCCAAACCAAGTTCATCACTTTGCAACTCAACCACGAAATTCACCACTTCCTTCATGGCATTCAGTTCGTCAATGATGGCATTCGGGTAAAGTGAAGTTCCTTTCAGTTTGATCATCTGTTGCTTGCGCCCGATCACAGGTCCTAAGCGTGGCGTGTTTCTTCCGCAAGAACATGGATCATCGTAATAATGACAGATGTCTCCCGTTCGGAAACGAAGCACAGGACTTCCTTCCACGCCCAAAGGCGTAACCACTACCTCCCCGCTCTCACCATTTTTCACCTGCTCGCCATCCTCATTCAGCACTTCGGCAAACATGAGTTCTGGCTGAAGATGAACGCCATTCCCCGCCTCGCATTCTGTGAAAGCCGTGGCCATTTCGGTACTCGCATACGTTGAAAACAACTGCATATTCCACTGATCCGTAATGCGCTTGGCCAAGAAGTTCGGTTGAAGTTTCTCGTCACGGATGGCTTCACCGATACAGATGATCTTCTTTACCGAGCTCTTGTTCGGGTCAATGCCGTTATCGAGTGCATACTTGATCAATCGTGGAATGAAACTCGGCACCGCAATTAGCACGGTTGGCTCAAAACGCTGGATGCTTTCCCATTGCAACTGCAACGCGCCAGGTCCCGAACGGATCATCCGCGCACCAAGTGTGTTTGAACCAAGAAAATAGGCCAAACCCGCCATAAAACGCTTATCGATGGTGGTCAGCAATTGGAATGTGTCTTCGCTTGTGCAGCCTGCCAAACGGTACGAACCCGCTTCATTTTCACCGAGTCTGTTAAGGTCTTTCTCGGTCAGAAAACTGGCAACCGAACCGCCCAACGTTCCAGATGTGGTGACGATATCTCGCACCTTTTGCATGGGCACGCACAGAAAATCCTGATTGCGGCTGGCAATATCATCCTTCTCCGTAAACGGGAAATTCTTGATGTCGGAAAGTTCCTCCAGCTCACTTGCCTCTGGCCCAGCCCAAACCAATTGGTCTTTATAGTACCAACTGTTCTTTCGCAGATAAGCAATATGCTCATTCAGCGCTTTCAGCCAGTAATTCTCTCGCGCCAATGCGCTGGTTTCCAATTGGTTTAGAGGCATTCTTTCAAGTTCTGTTCAATTTTCTCCCTTTCCTGTTTTGAGGCCACTTCTTTGCTCAAACTCATTTCATAATACGTTTTGGCCTTAGGCAAATCGCCCTGCTCAAGATAGTAATCACCGAGCATAGAATACGTAATGTAACTTTCAGGATTGCTATTTATGAATTCCTGCTCAAGCTCATCATTCCATTCGATGTCTTTGCCCAATGCCACTTTATCGAACAATCGGTTTTTCAATTGCTTGTAGCGAAGAAAGCGTTGGAAATCTTTCGATTGAAGAAATTCATCTGCGGGAATTGTGAGTGAATCAACAAACGAAACTTCCGATCTTTTTTCTTTTTCCTTTTTCCAAAAAACTTTATTAAGGTCGTAACAAAGGAATTCACCCAACTGAAACGGGTTCGTGCTCACCCACATCAATCGTTTCTCTGGCTGAAAAACAACTCCGTGATGCGCCAACAGTTGATTGATCGCTTTCGGATTTCCCATTCCAAGTTCAGCACCATCAAGTCCTTTCTGATTGCGAAGGATTTGAACCGATTTTTCTGGGTTCATCGGGTATGTGCTATCAATCAGCTGATTCATCCGTTTGAATCGGTATTCCGAGTCTGAATCCTCTATGTTTTTCAGGTTGACGGGGTCATTTCGGAACGCCTCACTTTGGTAGTGATTGGCACACACCAAACGCGTGTCATTTGGTCGATAGATGTCAATTCGGTCAGGTGATTTCTCAATGATGGCTGCCGCATGATCTGCAGCAGAACCAACCAGAATGGATTCGGAAACAAACGTGTTGCGCGATTTCGCAATCTCATAGGCTTCGTCAATGGTTCTTGCATATTGCAGAATCTCCCTTGCCAAAAGCGAAATAGGTGTTTTCGCTCCGTTCGGAATTGAACTCTTTGCTGCGTTCAGGGTCACAGTCAGACCATGTTCATTCATACCCGAAACCACGCCCATAAAACCCGCCCACGTAATGCTGGCGAATGCGTAACCGCTATCAGGTTTTATAAACAGAATGATCTTGTCCTTGGCAAAATCATCGCCCATGTAGAAATCGAAATTCCGCCCGATGACAAGCGAAGAATCTGCACTGTAACGGTCCCAAGCGGCAAAACTGGTGCAGCCTACAATACTCAGATCCTGAAGCGCATGACCGATGTCGTGAGCCGCGTGGTAATTGAGAATGCGGCTGTATTTTTCACCAATGAAATCGTAATCATCCGAAAACGATTCAGAAACACCATAAATCTCTTTCTGGTATTCCTCGGTCACGTGTTCATCCAAGTTCCTGTTGAAGAAAACGATACCGTATTTCAACGTATTAAGGAACCATTCTGATGGAATCAACTTGCGTATCTGTGCGATAAAACTGACTTCCTGCGAAACGATCTGTTCTCCGGCCAGTAGTCCAAAAGTTCTTCCGCGTTCGTACGGTTTTCCTTCGATGTACGCTTCCCAAAGCCCGTATTGATTCTGGTGGTACCAGCTATTGTTGAGAATACGCGTTCCACTCTTCTCGGTCACGGAATTCTCCGAGATCGGAATCTCCTTCACGTGAGGTGGATCAAGTTCCAGCAAGCTGTATGATAGCTGCAATGCCAGCCACCCGACCAACACCAAGCCGGTAAGCACAAATAGGATCTTTCTCAGCCACTTCATCATCTCGCCCCGAAGTTAAAATTTGCCAACCGTTTCAACTGGTTACTTTTGCCACCAACGGAACAATGCACCAAAGAATTTGATCAAATGAGCAGTTGGATAAACATTGCAGCAGATAGCGACTTCAGTTTGGATAATATTCCTTTCGGAGTTTTCAGTTCGGACGGAAAACCGAGAGCGGCTACGCGATTAGGTGACAACGTCATTGACCTGGATGCGCTGCAAAAGGCTGGTTTTTTCGCTGGCATCAACTTGCCTGACGACATTTTCAGCAATTCAGTTCTGAACGATTTCATTGCGCTTGGAAAGCCAGTCACTTCCGCCACGCGCAAGCGTATTCAAGAACTTTTTGCGGCCAACAATGGCGAATTGCGAGACAACGAATCTGTTCGGCTCAATGCCATCCGAAAAGTGGAAGAGGTGCAAATGTTGATGCCTGTGCGGGTTGGCGATTACACCGATTTCTACAGCAGTAAGGAGCATGCGACCAATGTTGGAACCATGTTCCGCGACCCGAATAATGCACTTCTTCCAAACTGGCTGCATATTCCTGTAGGTTACCACGGCCGCGCTTCATCTATTGTGGTAAGCGGAACTCCGCTCCATCGTCCGAAAGGACAGACAAAAGCCGATGACGCTGACAGACCGACCTTCGGCCCATGTCGCTTGCTCGATTTTGAGTTGGAAATGGCCTTTATCGTGGGAAAAGGAAATGAAATTGGAACCTCCGTTTCGGTTGAAAATGCCGAAGACCACATTTTCGGGATGGTCGTGTTCAACGATTGGAGCGCACGCGATATTCAGAAATGGGAATACGTTCCACTCGGTCCATTTTTGGCGAAGAACTTCGGTTCGTCCATCTCTCCTTGGATCATTACCATGGAAGCGTTGGAGCCTTTCCGCGTAGCGGGACCAAAACAGGAACCTGCCGTTCTCCCCTACTTGGAAATGCAGAAGAATCACAGTTTTGACATCCATCTTCAGGCTGCCATCGAAACAAATTCGGGCGTAGCCAAAACAGTTAGCAACAGCAACTTCAAGTACATGTACTGGAGCATGGCGCAGCAGTTGGCGCACCACACGGTGAATGGCTGCAATATGAATGTGGGCGACATGTGCGCGTCTGGAACCATTTCGGGACCAACACCCGAAAGTTATGGTTCGATGCTGGAGATCACCTGGCGCGGTTCAAAACCCATTGCCATGCCTGATGGAACCGAGCGCAAGTTCATTCAGGATGGCGACTCGGTGGTGATGAGCGCTTACTGCGAGAAAGACGGAAAACGTGTTGGTTTCGGGGAAGTGAGAACGAAAGTTCTTCCTGCGGTGGAATGATCTGATGGCAATGCAGCATCACACTCATTGCCTCAATTGTGAAGCCCCGCTTCGCGAAAACGACAGATTCTGTCCGAACTGCGGGCAAGAAGACCGAGAACTTGAGATCCGCTTTACGGAACTGGTAAAGGAATTCCTGTCGAGCAATTTCAATTTCGATACGAAACTCGGTTACACCATTCGCGACCTGTTGCTGAAACCTGGCGAGATCACGCGACAGTTCCTTGCTGGAAAGCGCGTTCGATACGTGAAGCCGCTGCAACTCTACTTCTTCATCTCATTCGTGTATTTTCTTCTGCTGGGAATAAGCACGGAAACCTCACCAAATGACTCTTACAATCCGAAAGTTCATTTGAACGAGGTCAAGGATCGATCATCCGTTGAAAATCAGCCCGCCATCGTATCTACCGACAATCCTTCGGCCTTGGATTCCTTGGCGAAGGTTTACGATGCTGATGCAAGTCCATGGAAAAAGCACTTGGTAACTCAGGCCAAGAAATCGCTGAACCCTGAGTTTGAAGAACGTTTCACCAACGAACTGTTCAGCAATTTCTCAATCAGCATGTTTCTGCTGCTTCCCGTATTTGCACTTATCGTTTGGCTGTTCTCCAAAAGGGAATCGCCTTATTTTATGAATTCGGTGATCTTCTCCATCCATTTCCATTGCGTGGCATTTCTGCTCTTTTCGTTGGATATGATCATCGGCTTCTTTGCCGACCATCTGGCTACAACGCTGGTGTTCTTCGTTCTGATTCCGATCTATCTCGTTCTGGCCATGAAACGGGTTTTCGACCTTTCTTGGCTCCGTTCAATTACACGAACATTCGGGGTCTTTGTGGTTTACCTCTTCTTCTTTGCCGTGAGTATTATTGGAATACTTGCCGTAAGTGTTTGGAATTACTGAAAGCAAGAAAGGCCACCTCAAATGAGATGGCCTTTCAAGAATTCTGAAAGAATTGATCTTAGTGTTCTGCAGCTTCGTGCTCCGCAGCCTCGTCTTCAGCACTTTCTTCTTCCATATCCATGGCAGTACTGTCAGCAGGCTCCTCAACTACTTCAACTTCAGTTACCTCCTCAACTACTTCAGTTGGCTCTTCTGTTGCTTCTTCTTTTGGCTCATGAGAACCGCAAGCAACAAATGCAGCGCAGAAAGCAGCAAGGAAAAGATTTGAGAAAAGTGTAGATTTTTTCATCGTGGTGATTTGGTTAGGTTAATCGAAGGGCGAAAACTACCAAAATATGAACGAACCATATTCTAAATGTTAATAACTAAAGCCGATTTGGTCAAAAGTCCCGAACAATTGCTGTTGCCTTTTTCAACAGTCAAGGCTGAATACTTCTTCGGCTTATACCGCGTTCTGGCTTCCATGGCCGATACATTTGTTCTTGATTCATGATCTGGTTCAAGAGAATAGCTTTCATCCTGTTCGTGCTGCTCATCCTTTTGGCAGGTCTTGCTTGCATTATCGTCTTCAAGTATGAGGATGATATGAAGGAATATGCGTTGGAGATGGTGCATAATTCCATTGAAACGGAAGTGTCGTTCAATGAGAATGTGGTGCTTTCTCTTTGGAAGGATTTTCCACTTGTGGCGGTAGAGATCAACGATATTCAGATTCAGGATTCGTTCCGTAAGGACACACTTCTCAAAGTTGAAAAAGCATTTGTTCAGTTTGATGTTTTCAAACTTCTCCAGAACAGATTCACCATTGAAGGAATCCGCGTAACGGATGGTTTTCTGCGATTGCGCAGGAGCGAAAACAACCGTTGGAATTTTCGGGTTTGGAAGGAACAGGAGAAAGATGCGCCTTCAAAAACCGACTTCAGCATCGAGATTCTCACGCTACAGAATGTGCATTTGGATTATGATGACCGCGTTATCGATCTGAACATCCAGTTCTACTCCGAGAAATCGCGATTGAAGGGACGTTTTACGAATGAGAACACGCGCTTGGGATTGAGCCTGAACGGTTTTATGGAGCGGCTAACGACCACGGGTGATGACCGTATCGTTGAGCTTCCGCTGAGTTTGGCGGGTGTGCTCAACATCAATTCAAAGGATGGCATTTACACCATCGAAATGGGAAATGCCGTGCTGGCGGGCAATGAAATGGTGCTGGACGCAGAATGGAAACGCGTTGAAAATGGTACCGACATGCAGATGAAAGTGCATGCGGGCAATATTGAACCTTTCGTGCTGCTTCCGCACGTTTGGCCACAGATGCCTGAGAACATCCGCAAACTCGGCCTTTCTGGCCGTGCCGATCTTATTTTCTCACTCAATGGGCCGTTCACCAAAACACAGGGGCCGCAGTTGGATGCCACCATTCGCATGCGTGATGGCGGTCTGATCTTTCAGGAAACGGATGTTCACGACCTGAATTTTGAAGGCAAACTTTACATGAAGGACATCAAACGTTCGAAAGCGATGCAGATCGATTTTGATTCGTTTGAGTTGCGAACGCCCGAAGGAAACGTGCAAGGAAAAGGCACGCTTACCGATCTTTCCGATCCGCGTTTGCGACTGAACTGCACGGGAAGTTCGCGCATTGAAGAGATCGTTCGCGTAGCGCAGATAGAAGAACAACTGAAAGGAAACGGACACATTTCGTGGACGTTGGATTTTGAAGGTCCGCTCGGACACGAATTCAAAACCACGCTGAATGAACTGCGCGATATGCGCTGGTCGGGAAATGTGCAACTGTCTGAAGCGCAACTACAGTTCAATTCAGGCATTCCGCCCATTGAAAATTTGAACGCGAGCATCGACATGAAATTGGGTGGCACGCGAATCACCGAATGTTCTGGAAAGATCGGTCACATGCAATTTGATGGTGAAGTGGAGATCGCAAGGCTCAAAGACATTCTCACCGAACCTGATTCTAAGATCGAACTGGCTGGAAATATCCACATCCAAGAATTGGACGTTCAGCAGCTACCGAAGGAATGGCAGTTCGAATCGGAAACGAACGCAGAAAGCGGTTCGAGCAGACCTGTTTCGGTAAAAGTGAACGCCACGATCGACCGCATACTTTTCAATGATTTCACGGCTTCTTCCGTTTCGGGAATCGTAAACATGGAGAATGAGAAATTGGACGTTTCGAGCCTGCGCTTCATGGCGCTGGACGGCAACGTTCGGGCAAATCTCACTTACCAACCAACCGCAACGGGTTACTTACTTGGCCTGGATGGCGAACTGCACAACATCGATATGAGCCGCACGCTGGCCGAATGGAATGAGTTCGGACAGACCACGCTTACTTCCAAGAACCTGAAAGGACGTGCTTCTGCGATTCTTGAAGCAGACATCTACCTCGATAAAGACCATCAATTACAGAAAGATCTGCTTCGTGTGGAAACAGATATCGAAGTGAGCGGTGGTCAACTCGTCAAATTCGAGCCGCTGCTGGCCATGTCGCGCTTCATCAGCGTAGATGAACTCAACGAAGTGAAATTCGACACGCTGCGCAATCAGCTAAGCATTCGAAACGGCAAGATCTACATACCGAGAATGACCGTTTCGAGCAGCATTTTGAACGTGATGGTTTTCGGAGAGCACGGTTTCGATCAGGAAATGGATTACCACGTGAACCTGTTGATGAACGACCTGCTTCGCAGAAAAGCCAAGAAGAAGGAAACGTTCGATGGCCATGAGATCATTGACGAGAAAGGTAAAACGCGGCTTTTCCTTTGGATACGCGGCAGGCCAGGCGATCTGAAGGTCGGTTTCGACAAAAAGGAGGTGAAGCAGAAGATCAAGGATGATCTGAAAAAAGAAGGCCAGGCCATCAAAAAGTTGTTCCAAGATGAGTTCAGCGGAAACGGCAATCAGCAAGTAGAGCAACCAGAAGTTCAGTTCAGATTGGAAGATGATGGCATCAACACACCCAAGAAGGAAACCGAGGAACAGCCAGAGACCAAACCTGTAACGAACGAGAAACCGAAGAAAAAGAAGGGATTCTTCAACACCGAACCTGAGAAGGAAGAAACCGAAGGAACGTTCGAAATTGAGTTCGACCCGTAGTTAAGCTTTGATGCAGCAAACCCTAACAGGCGTTTCCTTTAATTTGTAAAGATCAAATCCGACACGTGTCCAAGTGAACATCTATTCGAAGAAACAACGTTGGAAACAACTGCTGGTCGTAGTGGCGCTCATCATTGGCGTTGGTTCGCTTTTCTACACCAACCAATTGGTAAGCAGATTGGCCATTCAGGAACGGCACAAGGTGGAACTTTGGGCAAAAGGGACGAAATTTTTGGCCAATTCGGCCGATCAGAACACGGATCTCAGCTTCGTTTTTGAGGTCGTAAAGTCAAATACAACTATCCCGCTCATCCTTACAGATGGTGAGGAAAACATCATTTCACTCCGAAATTTTGACGAGGCGAGAAGCACGGATTCCGAATACCAGCAGGAACAACTACGTAAGATAAAAGGTCGCAACGACCCGATTGAGATCGAACTTTTCGGTGGCACCAAGAATTACATCTTCTACGATAATTCCGACCTCTATTATCAGCTCAAATACTATCCGTACGTGAGTTTGGGCATCATTTCCATCTTCATTCTGGTGGCGTATTTCGCGTTCAGTTTTGCTCGAAAGGCCGAGCAGGATCAGGTTTGGGTGGGAATGGCCAAGGAAACAGCCCATCAACTTGGCACCCCACTTTCATCGCTCATTGCGTGGATCGAATACTTGCGCACGAAAGAGGTTGATGCATCCATTTTGGATGATATGAAGAAGGATGTTTCCCGCTTGGAAACCATTACGGAACGCTTCTCTAAGATCGGTTCCGTTCCAGAACTCGTTCCTGAAAACATGGCCAGCGTACTTCACGACAGCTTGGATTACATGCAAACGCGAAGTTCCAAAAAGATCAAGTTCTCATTAAATACCGAAGGTGCCGAGAATGTGAGCGTTCCACTGAATATTCCGCTGTTCGCTTGGGTGATCGAGAACCTTTGCAGGAATGCGATCGATGCCATGGAAGGTTCGGGAGAGATCAACGTCACGCTCATGGATGGCACTTCGCAAGTGACCATTGATGTGAGCGACACAGGAAAAGGCATACCGCGCTCGAAGTTTGAAACCGTGTTCCAACCAGGTTACACCAGTAAAAAACGTGGTTGGGGCTTGGGACTTTCGCTCACCAAGCGTATCATTGAGCAATATCACAACGGGAAGATCATTGTGAAAAGCTCCGAACTCGGCAAAGGCACCACCTTCCGTATTACGCTGAACAAGGCCTGATGGCAGGGATTTACATTCACATTCCGTTCTGCAGGCGCGCTTGCCATTACTGCGATTTTCATTTCACTACAAACCTCAAGAACGCACAGGAACTTGTCGATGCGATACTTCGTGAAATAGAACTCAGAAACGATTATCTGAGCGGAGAATCCATCTCAACCATTTATTTCGGAGGTGGCACTCCTTCCCTACTTCCAACATCGGAGTTGGAACGGATAATTGATCGGATCTCAACCTTTCATCCGTTGGAGAATGATCTGGAACTGACCGTTGAGGCCAATCCAGAAGATCTTTCAACCAACAAATTGAAAGAACTGAAGAACATTGGCGTGAACCGTTTGAGTTTGGGAACACAATCGTTTATTGATGCTGAGCTGAAATGGATGAACCGCGTGCATACCTCAGAGCAGGCCAAAACTGCCATTTCTGAAGCTCAGGGTCTTGGTTTCGACAACATCAGCATCGATCTGATCTTCGGACTTCCCGATCAAACCATTTCCGACTGGGAATTCAATCTTTCGGAAGCCTTGAAATTAAACGTTCAGCATATTTCAAGCTATGCACTTACCGTGGAGGAGAAAACCGTGCTGAATTCCCGAATCAAGAAAGGAATGCAAAAGGCACCTGATGATGAGCGCACCATGGAGTTTTTCAGAATGAACATGGACTTGCTTCCGCAGAACGGGTTCGAGCATTATGAGATCAGCAATTTCGCGAAGGAAGGGTTCATCTCGCGTCATAATTCATCCTACTGGAAAGGAACGCCTTATCTCGGACTTGGCCCATCGGCCCATTCCTTTATTGGCACAACGCGGCAATGGAATATGCGCGCAAACGCAGGTTACATCCGAACAATAAAGAATGTTGAATCCTTTTTCTTCCAAGAGCATCTTTCAGAGAACGATCGATTGAACGAGAACATCATGATCGGACTACGCACCAAATGGGGAATCGAAAAAGACCGAATGGAACGGATAAAAACTGGAAGTTGGCTGCAACTGATTTCAAATCTCAATGATTTGGAACCCGACAATTTCATTATCGCATCCAACGCCATTCGATTGACAAAAAAAGGGATGCAGCTGGCGGATGGTCTTGCTGCTGAGTTGTTCTTCGAGTAACAAGTTTACCTTTGGTTTCCGTGGAATTACTGAAGCGCAATAAAGAACTTGTCCTGTTTCTGCTGAAGCTTGGCATTCTTTGCGGCTTCTACTTTTGGTGGTTCGTTCCAAATGTGTGGCAGCTACCAGTTATCAGCACATATTACGGTCATTTCATCCACTACATATTAAAGTTTTTGGTGGAACCGAGTGTTTGGATTCTTCATCTACTCGGATATGGAGCTGATGTGGTGAACATGCGCGATATTGACATGTATGACCTGGAGTTCAACGTACACGTGAAAAATTACTGTTTGGGAACAGACATGATGTTTACGTTAGTAGCTCTGATCATTTCATTCCCCGGAAAGTGGATCGATCGTGTTTGGTTCATTCCTTTGGGGTTGTTGGGCATCCAAGCCATCAATATTACAAGGGTTGTAGGTCTCTGCCTCTCCTGGGTGAAATTCGGTAACGATGGACCGATCGATAACCATGATTTCTTCAACGTGATTGCGGTGATCTTCATCTTTCTTCTTTTCGTTGCCTGGGTCAAACGATATGAAAAAAGAGAACCTGCTTAAAGCAGGTTCTCATTGATCGCTACGCGTACCAGTTCTGCAAAATTCCCGCACCTCGAACGATTGAGCATGTTCTTGCGATGATTGGTGATCGTGTGGGTACTCAGAAAGAGTCGTTCCGCGATATCCTTGGTAGTGCATCCAAAGGAGATAAGTTGAAGGATCTCCATCTCTCGTTCAGAAAGTTCCGTGGCAGTTTTTCCAAAGACCGGGACGTTCATCTGGATGACAACCGCTGAGCCTTTCTTCGAGTTCAATTTCAACGTTCGGAGCCATTTACGGTGTCTTTCGTCCTTGAGTTCCTCCAAACTTGGACGTTTAGTTCTTGGATCGTTCATGGCTGTAAGCTTGCGGTAAGTGAACCTCTGGTTTTGGAGCCATTTGCTGCCAGCAGTTGTCGCTGTACGGCTATTAGTTGAATCACAGATCGCTTATGCTCCAAAGAAGCCAAAGGAATGCAACTCATATAGTCGCGGTAAGCATCTATCGATTCCTTGTGGCGACCCAATTCTGAATACACCTCTGCCAACAGAAACCAAGCCTTTGCTGGAACGGACCGATCGTTCACATTTCCATGCTCGTGGTAGTAATTGTAGCTCTTGGAAGCTGACAGCAGCAACGGAAGGGTTCCGCCAGCTTCCATTTTCAAATTGTGCCTACAGATGGCAAGTAGATATCCGACCTGAGCGTGTTCCGGGTCGCTTTGATGAAGCTGCTCCAACAGCGGCAACGCTTCCTCGTAGTCAGCTGCCACTACATTGGCAAAAGCCTGATTGAATGTCTGTGCAAACTTGTATGGACTCATCTGAGCGTAAGCTTCTGTAGTGAGTACAAGCAGGGCAAATGCTGCTACCATCTTGAAATTGTTCTTTATCGTTTCCATGATTTCTTGCTCTTATTTGTTGAATACCACGTTTTGACCGGACATATCATCCAATTCCTGAACAGCAGCCACTCTGCACCGGTCAGCATTTCTCCCGATCATGGCATACATCCTACTTCCGTTTCTTGAACCCTGCTCCAGGTAAGTAAGGAACTGTTGGTAAGAATCTGCAGCCTCGGCATAGTTGCCCAATAACTCTTGGGCCTTTGCCAAATGATAGGCCGTTTCAATCGGTGCATGGATCTCGTCCATGTCCCATTCTTCGAAATCTGCCGAAACATGATCTGCGGCTCGGGAAAGGTAGAAGGCTGCTTTCTCCGCATCGTTGAAGCCGTAGAGGTAGCACCTGCCGAGCATCTGGCTCACATTTGCATTTTCGGGTGTGTTTGCCCTTACTTCAAGCAACTTGGTCACAGCCTGGCCATACTGTTCGCGTTCCATATCCAGCATTGCCTGTCTTAAAATAATGCGGCATTGCGTGGAGTCTGGAGCCTGGGCTGATGCGGAAAGAGCAAGCCCCATAGTAATGATCATGAACAGCACGATCACGGCATTCATTGTCCGGTCAGAGATTCCATCATCATCACCGATCCTTGGACGTGATGACCTTTTTTCATTCAGCGGAGCCTTGACCATGTCAGCACTCCATTTTCTTTGATTTAAAGTTTTCATAATTAGAGGTTTAAAGGGTTTGACTTTTTGGCGCCTATTGTTTGAATTCGACACCAAAGGTTGCTGCACACCCTCCCTCAGTCCTAACCATCTTTTTTGCGGTTTTAGGAATTCTGACCATGTCATTCATCGAAATAGCCAAAAACAACTAACTGACATACGAACTTGATTATCAAGTATTTACGCATGTTTAATGATTGAAAACGGCCAATTTTCCATAAGGAATTCTGGAGCCGTTAAAAAGTCGTATTTTGTAAGAAAATCTATGCGTTATGGCTGCTCAGGACGACCTCTTTCAGCTGATTCAAAGCCTCAACCCTTCGGAGAAACGCTACTTCAAAGTGAATGCCTCAAAAGGAGGCGATTCCAAAAGCAACTACCTACAGCTTTTCGAGGCATTGGACGGATTGGACGAATATGATGAGGCCGCCTTTAAAAAGAAGCATGCCAAGAAGCCTTTTATTAAATATCTGTCTGCGGAGAAAAAGCAGTTGCGCGGGCAGATAATGAAACAGATGCGGAGTTTCCATGGAACAAGAACCATCGATACCGCCATAAACGAACTGCTACAGGATGAGCTTTTTTACATGGACAAAGGCCTGTTTGACCATCGCGAAAAAGCACTGCTCAAGGCCAAAGAACTGGCCACGAAATATGAGCGTTATCATTTGCTGAAAGAGATCATTCACAGGCAGATTGCACATACCACGGAGTTTGAGAAAAAACAGATCATCAACCCAGTTCTTGAGCTTATCAATGAACAAAAGGCCATTGCCATTCTGGAAGACACCTACACGGATCTAACCATTAAGAACGGTGAACTTTTCACGTTATATCGATCTGGGTCTGACATTAATAGCCCATCCGTAAAGAATCGTGCTGATAGTCTCATCAACGATGTGGAACGCTACAGATCACGTATCGGAGTTTCTTTCAGGCTCAATTCTGTATTCAATAGGGCACATGGAAACTACAACCACCTGTTCAAAAACAGACAGGCTGCGTTTGAAGCAAGTTTGGCTGAATATGAATTGTATCAGCAATTCTCCTTCATGAAGGATGAAGAGTCCAAAAACTATAAGATCTGCTTGGAAAACCTAATATCAAGAGCACTTACTTCTAAGAATTATGACTGGTATTTGAAGGCATTGGAAGAAATGAAGACAGTACCCGTAACCTCATTTGATGAAGAGGGGGAGGTCTTTCAGAACGTCTATTTTCAGGAGCACTTTTACTACATCAACATTGGTGAATTTGAAAAGGCGGCATCACTCGTTCCTACTATTGAAAACGGACTCATCACC
Organism: Flavobacteriales bacterium; assembly: GCA_016124845.1. Lineage (NCBI taxonomy): Bacteria > Pseudomonadati > Bacteroidota > Flavobacteriia > Flavobacteriales > Flavobacteriales bacterium. Next base: position 25,249 of record WGMW01000021.1, on the reverse strand, counting down.
TATCAGCCAAAGATCAATAAGGCACGGGTGCTGGCCTTTCAGTTCAATATCATGGTAATGTATTTCATCATGCATCGGTTCAAAGATGCGCTCAGATGGATGAACCCACTTTTGGCGGACAATAGTGAAATAAAGCAACAGCAAAAATTTGTTACGCTTTTACTTCAACCAATCATACATTTCGAACTTGGGCATGAAGATCTGGTTGAATCGTACACGAGATCTGCATATAGATTCATCCAAAAAAAAGAAAGGCTACACCGATTTGAGAAAATCGTTCTAAAGTACTTTCAACAAATGCCATTTAATTCGAGCCACGAAATGTTCAACACTAACCTTGAGCAATTGATCATTGAGCTCAATCAGCTTTCGATGCAAAAGAACCATGAGTCGGTTTTGGGTATGGAGGAAATTGAGCTTTGGGCAAAAAGCCATCTGACAGGTCAGAAAATGATCAATCTCCTTCGATCAAGGTGATCTTACCAATGTCTGCGTATAGCACCTAATCCCGGCATAGCTCTTCGAGTTATACAGCCCCTCAACCCACTTCACATTGTAACCGCAACTTTCATACGTGTTTTGAACATCTGTTCTTAGCTGTGCGGTGTTCAACCCCGCTCTATAATTGTTGTATCTGACATCCTTGTAATCATAATCTGTCAAATATATATTCTTAACCCAAGCCCCATTTCTCTCAAAACATTCAACCAAAGCATTATTAAATGTCAGAATACCATTGATTTTATGGCTTCTGGGATAATGAAGTGGTACAAGAGGAATCCTTATTGTTTTATAGCCCCAAGACTGCAAAATACCAACCACACTATCCAACCTTAGATTAAGTTGACTCAAAGCAGATGAATCCTCTAGTGTCAAACCCGTGTTCAAATAATTACCACTATAGTATTTCATCTTAACTTCCCCTACGAACGCAGTCCATTCATCATTTTCAGACAGTCCGAAATTCATGAATAGATCCATGTGATGTAATGGGATGCTAATACTATCCCGACCTCCGACATCCAGAGGATTCGGATATAACGAAAGGGATAACCAATCTATGCGTTGGTTGTCGAACAAGCGCTCAAATCTATCTTGTAACTTCAACAACGATCTTCCATTGTCAGGGCATACTTTAGTACTGAATTTCAATACATCTCTTGCAACAATAGTTCTGTTTGACCTAAAAACATTGGCCCCATCAAAACACACTTCAAATCCAATAATGGTATCCACCAGTCCATTTTTCTGAAGTTTGGAGGAAATCAAAGCACTTTCCAAGGAAAGATCTCCCCTACAAGAGAACAATGAAAATCTGCGACCATTGATTCGACCTGTCATGATCTTGTCCTGTACCCAAGTGACCTCCCTCATCCTGCAAACTTTCGAACAAGGGTCGCAAGCATCTGGACACGTCCTATTTAAAACATCATAGGCTTCGCTTCGCTTTGATGTCAGCCATGTAAGCCTGTTCCATTGATCATCAGATAGGCTATCCTTCAAATAAGTACGGAATAATTCTAAATCGTTCAACCAATTTTCGGCAATCACCGAATCGTTCATTTGTATCACCTCAACCAACGTGGATTCCAGAGTCGTCATGCCCTGGTGTCGTAATTCATTCGATCGCGTGGTGCATTCATAAAACCGAATAAATTGTTCCCAAGACGAGTTTGAACTTTTCAGCTTTGAAATCATACTAAGAATCAGTCGCTGATAAGCTGTGTCAGCATTCAGTGAGATGAGCCAGTTTCCGTAATCATCAAAGATTTGATTTTCAGTCCGTTTTGGATGAACCGAATCTTCTTGAATTCTCAAGACCGGATTGGCCACCTATGTTGAATAATAAGTTGGACCGGCATCAACATATGTATGTATGACCACGTCCATTGAATCTAAGAGAACACTGATCATGTTCAATAGTTTCGGCCGATATGCGGAACTGAGTGTAGTTGGTTCTGTAAGATTTATCAGAATACTTTTTATCTCACCTTTCGCATCAGAGGTCTTGACAAATCCTTTTTTATTTGAGTTGCATGAAATTGCTAGAACACCAACTACCACGAATACAAACCGAATATTAAACATGCTTAACCGGGTAAGATCTGCGTGGTGTGGATAAATCGCGTATCAGCCTACAGGCTCAGTAAAAGACTTTCTTGATGTAATGGTATTCGGCATCTTTCGGAGTCGGAAAGTCTTTAGGATCCCCGGTGTGCAAATATGCTTTGCCGATACCGCTTTTAGAATATGCAATGTAAGTGTCAGGAGATTCGAATTGTAAAGCAGCACTGTCCGTTGAAAAGATAAATTCTTGGCCTGCTGGAACATATGATGCCTTTGTATCCAATGAATCCCCTTCCAAAGCGGCCTTCTTGATTAAAGCACTTGCTCCACGCACATCATCAATACCAATGAATCTGAGTTCATTTGAACCTCCAGACTTTTTCATACCGGCAATAAAGACATCCTCTTTCGTATCAATCTTAACAGATTCAGAAGTTGTTTTCTTCTTAAACTCACTCAATGTCACAATGTTGCCTTTCACTTGGATTGTGATACCGATGGCCAAGTCGCAATCGCACGTCACCCCATTATCAGTTACTTCCATCATTTTTTTATTGATGTGAATTGACGAACCGGACTTACTCAGATCAACCTTATGCCCTGATTCGCAGGCACTTTTAGTATCTGCGAGACGATTTTCCTGCCCACACCCCGCAATAAAAATCACGGCTGCCAAAGCCATAAAACTGAATGATACATTTTTCATAGGTCGAATAGGTTTATTGGTTTATGCTCCAATACTACCTATTCGTCCATGAAATAACAACTTTGGTCGTCAAAATGACTAAAAACAGCTACGCGATTTAACGTTGAACTAACGTTGCGCGGAAACTTGGTCAGCAAAGGATGTGAAAGTCAATTCGGTCAGCTCATCAGAAACGGCTTTTACGGAGATGCTGCCATCGGCTATTGAGATACGCGTAAGTTTTCCATCAGCCCCTTTCACAAACCGAAGTTGATCGAGCAAGGGTGTATTGCCACTCGATTTGAGCAGCGCTTCGAGCAGCACATACGATTGTTGAACATTTACGGGAAGTAACAATTTTGAGGTAGTTCGCTCCGATTGGCTCTCCGATTCCAGTTCAACACCTTCTGCAAACTTCATCATGCTGTAAAAAAGCGTGTCGCCAGTTCGAGTGCGCTCAGTGGCAGCAACTGCATCGCCTTCTTGCGTAAGTACGTCTTTGCAGTATGCAGGCAATACTTCTGATAGCGAGGAAACCTGAACGGCCAAAGGTGCTGGTAGCGAACTCAAATAGCCACCGAAAATGAAACCTTCGCGACCACGGAAACGCACCTTATACCAATGGTCTGTTATCCACCCAAGTTGCAATTCCACATCCGTTTGTTCCAAAATTTCAACCTGTTTGCCAAAGGGAACTTTGGTCACCACCCGCGAGTGTCCATCTGGCTGCGAACGCATGTTCAGACCATTGACGGCCATCACGTTCAAGTGCTTCGGTGTGTTTTGGGCTGTGGTTTGTAAACCTACCAGCGAAATGAGAATTACCAGTAACTTTTTCATGACTTTCAGATTTTGGTTCAGTTACTGAACGCACACCTGAAAGCGGTTATTGAACTGATGTTGTGAGGATTAACATTAATTGGCTCAGGCTTCTTTCACCACCTGAATGCGCAGGGTAAGCAATGCGCCAAGCAGCATCAATCCTCCACCCAGCATTACGGCAGAGAGGCGGTCGTTGTGCAACACAGACTCCATTACCCAACCGAAACCAAGGCTGGCAATGATCTCTGGCAAGACGATAAAGAAGTTGAAAATGCCCATGTAGATTCCCACTTTGTCTTTGGGGAGGCTATTGCCCAGCATGGCATAAGGCATGGAAAGAATGCTTGCCCATGCTATGCCAACACCTGTCATGGAGGCATAGAGCATGTAAGGGTCGGTGATGAACCGCACCGAGATGAGGCCGATACCACCCGCTGTCAGGCACAGCGCATGCGTGAATTTCATGGAAATCCGGTCTGCTATATATGGCAGAAGAAATGCAAATCCAAACGTGACGAGGTTATACCAAGCAAAGGTCAGCCCTGCAAATCCCAAGCCCTCGGCATAGACTTCACTGCGCGGTTCTCCACCGAAAATGTCTCCAGCCACAGCTACCGAATAGTAGAACCACATCAGGAACAGACCAGGCCATGTTAAGAACTGCACCAACGCCACCTGACGCATGGTCTTGGGCATGTGGGCAATGGATGAAAAAATCTCTTTTGCAGCCTTTCCTATACCTTTCTCTGCCTGTTGCTTCCTGCGGAATTCCTCCATATCGGCAGGCGGATAGGGTTTAGTCGTGATGATGGTGATCAAAACCGCAGTGATGAACGCAAATGCTCCTAAGTAAAATGAATATTTGACCGAATCCGGAATTTTTCCCATTTCTGCCGTAGTCTCAAACCCGAACCAGTTGCTCATCATCCAAGGCAAGGCCGAAGCGATAACCGCCCCAAGACCGATCATCAGGCTTTGCATGGCGAATCCCTTGCTGTGCTGTTTTTCGGGAAGCATGTCCACCACAAAAGCTCTGAACGGTTCCATCGACACATTGATGGATGCATCGAGTATCCACAAAAGTCCAGCAGCCATCCAAACGGCCGATGAATTGGGCATCAGCACCAACGCAATGGAACTGAGAATGGCCCCGACCAAAAAGTACGGCCGTCTGCGCCCCAATTTGGTCCATGTTCGGTCACTCATATAACCGATAATGGGCTGGATGATAAGTCCTGTTAAGGGCGCGGCCAGCCAAAGCATCGGAATCTCTTCTGGTTTTGCGTCCAAGTACTCATAAATGGCGCTCATGTTGGCCATTTGAAGTCCCCAACCGAATTGGATTCCCATGAAGCCGAAGCTCATATTCCATATCTGCCAGAACGAAAGGGTCGGTTTTTCCTGTTGCTTCATATCCTTGAAATGACTTAGTGTAAATGTAACACTTAGGGGCAATGACCGACATATTTCCAAAACCGCAAACAAAAACACTTAAAGGCCGTATTGCGTTTCTTTAACGAGAACTCGAAAATGTACCTTTGAAGCATGTCCGATAAGATGCCAGCGATAGATCCGGAGAAGGAGAAACAGGATATTCTGAAAGCCTACAAAAAGCTTTTGCGCTCCACCAAGCGCCACGAGGCAAAGGGCGACCTGAAGATGATCCGTAAGGCGTTTGATGTGGCATTGGATGCGCACAAGGACATGCGCAGAAAGTCGGGCGAACCGTACATCTACCACCCTATTGCGGTGGCGGAGATCGTCACGTCAGAGATCGGTCTGGGTGCCAAATCAATCGTCTGTGCGCTTTTGCACGATACGGTTGAGGACACCGACCTGACCGTGGAGGACATGCGCAGAATGTTCGGGGACAAGGTGGCACAGATTATCGATGGTCTGACCAAACTTTCCAGCGTACTCGATATTCAGGAAGACAAGAGCCTGCAGGCTGAGAATTTCCGAAAGATGTTGCTGACGATGAGCAGCGATATTCGGGTGATTCTTATCAAACTGGCCGACCGACTGCATAACATGCGTACGCTCGATTCGATGCGGAGAGACAAGCAGTTGAAGATCGCATCAGAAACCATGTATCTGTATGCCCCGCTTGCACACCGTTTGGGGCTTTACGCCATCAAGACCGAACTGGAGGATCTTTCGTTCAAATACCTTGAGCCTGAATTGTATGAGAGCATCGTAAACAACCTGCGTGAATCTCAAAGGCAGCGTACGCGATTCATCAACAAGTTCAGTCTTCCTATCATCAACTCGTTGAATGAAGCAGGTTTGGAATACGAGATCAAAGGCCGTACAAAATCGGTGTATTCCATAGCACGGAAGATGAAAGCGCAGGGCGTACCGTTTGAGGAAGTGTACGACCTTTTTGCCATCCGCATTATTACAGAAAGCAAGCCTGATCAGGAAAAATCGGACTGCTGGAAGGCCTATTCCATCGTTACGGATCACTACGTTCCGAATCCGAGCCGATTCCGAGACTGGGTGAGCAAGCCGAAATCAAACGGTTACGAATCATTGCACACCACCGTAATGAGCGATACAGGTCGTTGGGTGGAAGTTCAGATACGTACCAGACGCATGGACGACATTGCGGAGAAAGGATTGGCCGCGCATTGGAAATACAAGGCCACAAAGAAGGGAGAAGACCAGGCGCAGAATGCTGAAAGTAGTTTTGACGAGTGGCTGAATAAGATCCGTGACCTGCTCGAAAGTCCCGACCCGAACGCCATCGATTTTATTGATGACTTCAAACTGAACCTTTTTGCGGAGGAGATATTCGTATTTACACCTACTGGTGAAGTGCGGACGCTACCTGCAGATGCCACTTCGCTGGATTTCGCTTTTGACATCCATACCGAAGTAGGTATGCGCTGCATTGGAGCGAAGGTGAACGGAAAACTCTACCCACTGAGTCACAAACTTCAAAGTGGCGATCAGGTGGAGGTCCTCACGAGCAACAAACAGAAACCGAAAGAGGATTGGTTGACGTTTGTGGTAACGGCCAAGGCCAAATCCAAGATCAAGCAATCTCTTAAAGAGGAGAAAAAACGGATTGCAGAGGATGGTAAAGAAATTCTGGAACGCAAGATGAAGCAACTGAAGGTCAACCTCGATCACGACATGCTTCATAAGCTGCACAAGCATTTCAAGGTCAAGACGAGTCAGGATTTTTTCATCGGCATTGCCAAGAAGACCATCGATTTCAAAGACGTTAAAGAGTTCATTGAGAACAGCAAAAGCGCTTCGAGATGGTATAACGTCCTTCGAAACCGTTTGACGGGAACTGGCACCGAGACCAAGAAATCGGAACCTTCACCAAAGCCAAAACCGAAAGACAAAGGCGATACCATCGTTATTGGTGATGCCAGCCAAAAAATGGATTACGTGCTTGCCAAGTGCTGTACTCCAATCCCAGGAGACGACATATTCGGCTTTGTGACCATTAATGAAGGGATCAAGATCCACCGCACCAACTGCCCCAACGCCATCAACATCCGAAGCAATTACGCTTACCGCGTAGTACCGGCAAGTTGGGCAAGCAAGGAAGACCACACTTCATTTGTAACAGGAATTCTCATTACGGGAATCGATGATGTCGGATTGGTGAATGCCATCACAACAGTCATCTCCAAAGACCTGAATGTGAACATGCAGAGCATTGCATTTGAAAGCAATGACGGGGTTTTCGAAGGCCGCATCAAGGTAATGGTAGAGGGCATTCATCACCTCAACAATCTGGTGGCCAACCTTAAGAAGGTGAGCGGAATCAAGAAGATCATTCGCGAGGACGAATTGGAAAAATGATGGAAGTGATCGCCACCAATAGAAACGCCAAGTACGAGTACGCCTTTTTGGAGGAGTTCACGGCCGGATTGCAACTTTTTGGCACCGAGATAAAGAGCATTCGTCAAAAAGATGTGAGCATTTCAGAAGGCTATTGCGCCTTTCATGGCGATGAACTGTACATCCTGAACATGCACATCGGAGAATACGAGCAGGGAACCTACAACAACCACGAACCCAAGCGGGAGCGCAAACTGCTCCTCAAGCGTCAGGAACTGAAAAAACTCCAGAACAAACTCAAAGACAAAGGATTGACCATCATCCCTACCCGACTCTTCATTTCTGATGGCGGCTACGCCAAGTTGAACATTGCCTTGGCCAAAGGAAAGAAGATCCACGACAAGCGCGACAGCATCAAAGACCGGGACGTGAAACGGGAAATGGACCGTGCGATAAACCGTTGATGGCTTTCCTACATTGGCACGCAAGCCATTGACATACCTTTGACCTGATGAAGAACATCTTGGCCATAAACGGATCTGCCAGTGCTGAAAGTGCAAATCTTCTTCTGCTTGAAACGTTGAAGAAAGTTTTCTCCGAATCATTTTCAATATCGGTGGTTGATGGCCTTTGGGAATTGCCTCTGTATACTCCGCAACGCGAAGAAGCAGGAATTCCTGATTCTGTACAAAAGCTTAGGAATAGGGTTGCGAAGGCAGATGCGGTAATCATCTCCACACCGGAATACTTGCACAACATTCCAGCCGTTCTCAAAAACGCCTTGGAATGGATGACCCATTCGGGCGAATTGGCCGACAAACCTGTTCTTCCGATCACGTTCACGCCTCACGAACCACGTGGTGCGTATGCTATGGCATCGCTTACAGAATCGCTCAAGGCAAGCAAAGCGAGAGTCGTGGCAGCGTTGCCTCTCTACAGAACGGAACTTCCCATTGAGAATGGCGAGATAAACTTGGATGAAGACATAAAGCAGCTTATTTCGGAAGCACTTTCCTTATTTTGAGATTGAATGAAACCAGAGATACAAGCCTACAACGAACGCCAAGCCTCAGAACAAAAGCCCATCTGCGACAGGTTGGCAACAGAGATCGACCAACATCTACAGGAAGCAGAGAGCAAAATATGGCACGGGCATCCCGTTTGGTTCTTGGATGGCAATCCTGTAGTCGGGTACAGCAAACAAAAATCCGGCATCAGGCTCATGTTCTGGAGCGGAGCAAGTTTTGATGAAGAAGGGTTGAACGTGCGTGGACCGAAATTCAAAGATGCTTCTGTCTTCTTTAATGCTGTGGAGGATATCGAAAGTCAGCACCTACAACGGTGGCTCGAAAAATCGCGCAACATCCAATGGGATTACAAGAACATTGTAAAGCGCAAAGGCGTGCTTGAGCGACTGAAGTAAAACCAAAATGCTTTAATGCTGCTCCACCTCGCAGGAGTCCCTACTTCATAATTTCTTCCCCGCTATCGTTTTGGCCGCAATGCGTGCGGTGAGCACACAGCCACCAAGGAATGTACCTTCCAGGGCACCTTTGCCATGCGACCCACCGCCACCGAAACCGGCTGCTTCGCCAATGGCATAAAGCCCCGGAATAGGTTCTGACTTCCCGTTGACGGGTATGCTCATGACGCGACCACCGAGGTCGGTCTGAATGCCTCCCAATGTCTTGCGCGATAGAATGGATTCGCGGATGGCCACCAGCGGCATCGCCTTTGGATCCACGATCTTTTGGAACTTGCAGGTACGCACCTTGTCGCCACGGTATTGGCGAGCGTGTGCAATTCTACGAAGCTGCTCATCATCATGGAAGGTCGGGCCACGGTCGATCATGGCATCGTAAGGCAGCACACTTTGCTTCACGTGCTCCAGTTTTACATCGTCCGTTCCCTGTAGGGCGTTCATCTTGTCCACCAGTTCCTCCAAGGTGTTGGCCGTTACAAAATCGGGACTGTTGATCATGTCGTTCACCAGTTTTGTATTGCCGAGAAGGATGTCTTTGAGGAAGCCCACCAGGTTCTTATCGCGGATGGACTCATTGCTTTCGGACCCGCTGATGGCAAACTCCTTGATCATGATCTTCATGTTCAGTATCTGCCAACTGTACTTCTTCTCCTGCTTGCAGATCTCCTCCACCGTCCAACGGGTATCATAAGCGGTAATGAGTGGATTCGGACCAAAACGCTTTCCGGTATGATCCAGCCATAAGGCCGATTTGGGCGGCACGAGGCTAAGTCCGTGGTCTTTCCATTTCGGACGTGGGTGCCGCACCCCTGCCGCATAGTGCCAATGCCAGTCCAAGTGCGTCACGTTTCCGTTGGCGCGCCCTACGGCATCGTGCATATCGCCCAACGCGTACGGATGCGACCCGTTCAGGATCACCTCTGGTGGTTCGCCCCACGGCTTGTACCACGTATCTTTTACACGCTGAATGTTGCCACCCATGCCGCCTGTGGCCACCAGCACGTTCTCGCCCTTGGCCACAAAAGGCACATTGGCTTCCTCGTCCATTCCGGTAACGCCAACCACGCGACCGCCCTCCACTATCAGTTCCTCTGCCTTGTGGCGATACACCATTTGCAGATGCGTAGCGGTCTTGGAATGGTTGCGCAGGCTTTTGATAAGGTCATCGGTCAACCCTTTTCCCGTACCCCACACCATGTGGAACCGTGGGTAGGAATTGCCCGGTTTGAACAATCCGCGCTCCACCCAATGCACCACGGGAAAGAACTTGGTGCCGTGCTCCTTGGTGAGCCAACGGTAAATATGGTCGGTGCACATGTTCACGTACTGCTCGGCCCACGCCTTCGGCAGAACGTCTTCCTCCCCGAAATCGGCCACTGAATGCCAATCGCTCAAAGCAAGGTCCACACTGTCCTTGATACCGCCTCTGCGCTGTAGGGGCGAATCCACGAAGAACATCCCTCCGAAGCTCCACTTGGCCAGTCCACCCAGTTCGGCCTCCACATCGCGGTCTATCACCAGCACTTTCTGTCCTTCATTCAGCAGTTCGAAGGCTGCGGCTATGCCTGCAATTCCACCACCTACAATCACCGCATCGGCTTTGTATTCTTTCATCATGTAGAGATTATGCGGCTAAAGTTATCATATCCCGCCATTGTCAGAAATGCGGACGGGCAGCATTACTTGTCGGAATCGAATGGCCGCGCCATGTACGAAGGCGTTATCTTTAGCGGAAACGTTTTCATCCTGCTGAAAAAACAACCGAATGAAGAGCAACATTATCAAAGGAATTACATTATTTCTGTTCTCAACGCTGATCATTGCCTTCGTGGCGTATAGATCAGGGTATTTTGGTGGACCGAGGACATCACACCCGGTAAGCCCCAATGGAAGTGCCTTAAGCAATCACGCAGACACGTTTCCAAAAGCCGAAACTCCGGGTGGAATTCAAATGTTGTCGTCATCAAAGGTTATTATCCTTACAGATCATGCGTCTCAGACCAAGGATTCCAACGGTGTCAAATTAGATTCAACCTTTATGATTGACCCTATGATGGTCAGTTCAAAATCCGGTTATGTTTTTAAAGCGGAGGATATGCGGAAATTAAAGTTGGATTCGGTTCTGATGGACTCTTTGAACAAAAAATGACAGGGGAATCTCTCATTGATACAATAGAGGCCACGGCCATCAGTCTGTGCTTTCTGACCTTGGTGTTTCTGCCAATGGAAAAGGTCTTTCCTGCAAAACAGGGACAAAAAGTATTCAGGATCAAATGGTTTTTGGATTTCTGCTTCTTTCTGGGACAATATGTGCTCTGGTCGGGTTTGGTTTTCTGGGTTCTGAACTTATTTGGCAAGCACCTGACTTCGATGGTTCCCGATACTTTCCAAGCATTCATTAAAGAACAACCATTTCCAATTCAAGTATTTGAGGTACTATTTTTCAGTGATCTCTTGATATACTGGGGACATCGACTACAACATAGGGTTGATTTTCTTTGGCGATTCCATAAGGTGCATCATAGTGCAGAACACCTTGATTGGCTGGCAGCACATAGAGAACATCCGATAGACTCTCTTTATACGATCGGACTGATAAACTTACCCGCGTTCATCATGGGATTTCCGCTGGAATCTATCGCAGGTGTCATTGCCTTTAGAGGAATATGGGCAATATACATTCATTCAAATGTAAGACTACCTATTGGACCTTTGAGAGTTTTGATCGGAGCACCAGAACTCCATCATTGGCATCATGATCTGGACAGAAAGGCAGGAAACTACGCCAACATTTCACCGATCATGGATGTGATGTTTGGCACCTATAAATGTCCTGACCACGAACCGGAAAGATTCGGAATCAACGAAGAATCACCAAGTTCTTACCTTGGACAAATCATCGAGCCATTGGTTCCAAAGAACCTTTGGGGTAAGTTAAAACGCGTATCGACCAATATTAAACTCAATGCTTAGGATGGTACCCCAGTCAATCTCAATCCAGCTCTTTGCTGTTCGTACAAAGCGAAATGGTCGTGATTAACTAACGTATTATTTTTAGTGGAATGTCAGTAAATGAAATACTTACTTGTAACCGCAATTTTGCTCTGCGTGACAGTGATTCTATCATGCTCAAGTAAAAAACTGATTCTGTGTGGAAACGCTATTTCTCTCAAAATAGAAAGTCAGTTGGCAAGAATAAACGTGTCAACACAGAGTGAAAGGGATATTTGTATTGTCTCTGGTTCTGTTAGAGAAAAACATGTTACTGGACATCCCGATATTGGGTTTGCAACCATATTAATGATCAATCAATCGACAAAACGGGAGTATTCTGCTTTTCTGGATCTGAATAATGAATTCAACATGACAATCATTCCATATCCTGACACATCGAAGTTTGAACTGATTGTTGAAGCTATGGGTCTGACCACCTTGGTGGCCGAAGGAATTCGAATTCAGAAAGGACAGGAAGTTCATTTGGAAATTGTACTTGGAGAATGCAATCATCAGGATACGAGTTTCTTTAAGATCATCGAAAATAATCTGGTAACCAAAAAGGAATGAAACTAATGACACTCCAACACCTACTGAGCACAAGAACAAACCACCAAAAAACCACCATTATCTTTGCGCCACTTTTAATTGAACCAAAGTAACCGTATGAAGATCTTCCGCACCCTTTCCTTGCTTCTGCTGGCTGCGCTGGCAGGACAGACATTCGCACAGGATACCCTCACCAACAAGAAGGGCAGCAAGTACGTTTTCGACCTGATAAACCGCTACGATGCCACGCCCATCGAGAACCAGAACAACACTGGCACCTGCTGGAGTTTCTCCACCCTCTCCTACTTTGAATCGGAACTGCTGCGCAAAGGCAAGGGCGAGCACACGCTTTCTGAAATGTATGTGGTGCGCAAAGCCTACGAGGGCAAGGCCGAGAATTACATCCGCATGCATGGCAACCACAACTTCGGTCCCGGTGGTGCCTTCCACGATATTCCGTGGGTGATCCGTCATTACGGCATTGTGCCGCAGGAAGTATATAAGGGTCTCGAATACGGTTCGGAAACGCATAACCATGAGGAACTGGACGGTATTCTCACGGCTTCGGTCAAGGTAATCAAAGACAACCCGCAAAAAACGCTGACGCCTGCTTGGAAGAAGGCCATTTCGGGTGTGTTGGACGCCTACTTGGGCGATGACCCGAAGGAGTTCACCTACAACGGCAAGAACTACACGCCCCGCTCGTATGCCGATGAGCTTGGTCTGAACATGGACGATTATGTGGCCATCACCTCTTACACGCACCATCCGTTCTACTCACAGTTCGTACTCGAAATTCCCGACAACTGGGCATTCGGGTTGTGCTACAACGTTCCGTTGGATGAACTGATGCAGGTAATGGAACATGCCGTAAGCAGCGGTTACACCTTTGCGTGGGGAGCCGATGTTTCGGAAGACGGGTTCGCTTTCCGCGAAGGGTTGGCAATTCTGCCTAAGGATGAAACTACCATCAAGAAAAGAGGAAAGGACGGCAAGTATTACAACGATGGTGGTGCCGAAAAAAGCAGCAATGCGTTTGAAGAGCCTGTGGAGCAGTGTTGGGTAACGCAGGAAGAACGTCAGGAGGCGTTCGACAACTTCGAGACCACGGATGACCATGGCATGCACGTAACAGGGCTGGTGAAGGACCAGATGGGCAACAAGTACTTCATTGTCAAGAACTCATGGGGGTTGAAATACAACGATTGTGATGGGTATTTCTACGCCTCAGAGGCCTACGCCCGCTACAAGACCATGAACATCTTCCTGCACAAGGATGCCATTCCGAAGGACATCAAGAAGAAGCTGGGGATTTAGAAATGGTTATTGGGTTATTGGTTATTAGGGTTATCTGATAGTTGGGAGTGATATCGAAGATGCAGAGAAAGACCATTATTTTTTTCTTCGCTCTGTTTGGAACAGTGTATTCTAATACTGTAGCCGGACAAGACACCACAGCACAAGAGGTCACAGAAATGACGGTCTCTAATATGCCAGACAACCACGAAGCCATTGAGAAACAAGTATTCAAAACGCTTGCAGAAAACCTGAAGTATCCTGAACTGGCAAAATCGGAAAAGATCGGAGGAATAGTTTATGTCCAATTCATTGTTTCCAAGACTGGAGAGCTAAGAGATTTTGAAGTTGTCCATGGAGTTAGGGAGGACATTGATAGAGAAGCGCTTAGAGTAGCAAAACTGTTGACTTCTTTGGACTGGAAGCCATCAACTGATCTGAATGGAAAGCCTTTAGACACATTCTATACTGTTCCAGTAACGTTTGAACCATAAGAATTACTGTGCCCAACCTCTAAGTATCGAATGTTCACAAAGTTCTTTTCGTTCCTTCTGATCCTGCCGATCAGGTTCTACAAAGGCGCCATTTCGCCTTGGTTGCCGGCTACCTGTAGGTACACGCCCACGTGTTCCACCTATGCCATGGAGGCCATTCAGGTATGGGGGCCGATAAAAGGACTGTGGTTGGCCATCAGGCGCATTTCCTCCTGCCATCCGTGGGGCGGGCATGGCTACGACCCGGTGCCGAAACGAGATGAAAAGCCATGAGACAATGGCTCAGACGCATCGGTGTTCTCGGTTTCCTTTTCTTCTTGGTGAAGGGGCTTATCTGGCTGGCCGTGCTCTTCGGACTGTTCGAATACTTCGACCTTGATGTGGATTAGGCCGTTGCGGTTCTGTTCCAGATGATGGAGATCGTCATACCCGAAATGATGTGCCAGATGCCCCACATGGCGCAAAGCAGGGCCATCTCCCCTATTTCCGGAAAGAATTTGAAGCAGATGATAAGCCCCAAGGCTGAGTTCTGAATACCTGTTTCAATGGCCAACGAACGTGAGGCGGGTTCGCCCAACCTGCCTGCCTTTCCTACCAGATAACCTGTGGCAAGGGCCAAAAAATTATGAACGATGACCAATGCCAAGGCCAATTCTGCATAGGCAATGAAGTTGTCCTTGTTCTTCAGAAATGCCACCACAATAAATGCAATGAAGATGAGCATGGAAACCCAACGGATGGGTTTGAGCATCTTACCCGTAAGCACAGGCTTTTTAGCACCAACGAACATGCCGATGAAGACCGGCAGTATGAGAAACAGAAAAACGGTTTTGAAAAGCTCGATGGCATCCAAACTCACAGATTTGAGCAAATTCCCTGTATCAGGGTAAAGCCCACTCCACAGTTCGAAATTGAAAGGGGTGAAGAACACGCAAAGCAAGGTGGAAATGGCCGTTAGCGTAACCGAAAGTCCCAGGTCGGCCTTGGCCATGGAACTCATGAAGTTCGATACGGTTCCACCCGGACAGGCGGCTACCAGAAACATTCCCAATGCCAATCCGGGAATCGGGTTCCAGACCAATGCCAGAATAAAGGTGACGGCTGGGAGCAGGATGAACTGAGAGAACAGTCCGAGCAGCGTTGATTTTGGCTTACGGAATGCACGCGTAATGTCTGACCATTTCAGATCCAACGCCACCCCGAACATGATGAACGCCAATAGGAAATTGAGCGCCATTTGGCTGTTCGGATCAAAGTTGATGGCTATTTTTTCTTGCACGGTCTGAAATTCGAAGTCGCAATTACGAATTATTAAAGCTGATTTGAAAATGAATACGATCGGAGATATCGTATATGGAAAACGAAACGTTTCTGCATCCATGGAAAAACACAAATTCCACCAACATGAAAGGTTCTCTATTTCTCCTCTTTCTTTTCGCTGCCAATTCCGCCTTGTGCCAAGAAGCCATCAATCAACTTGATACGCTTGGTAAGAAGAACGGTAAATGGACCGTTTACCTTGATGAACGCTGGAATGAAGTGAAGGACAGCACCAAAGCCGTTTATTATCGGTACACCTACTACGACCATGGGGCAAACACCATACCTCTCAGTTCAAAAGGCATGAGCCCGAGAGCCAAGGCAGAAAGACCTTCAAGAGAGATACTTGAAATCGGGCATCCTATTCCAATGGATGGTACTTACAGGTGGTCGGACAGAAAGGGCACCATAGGATTGCAATATGATGTGAAAAAGGGCGAAATGGTCGGTTACAGAGAATATTGGAGAAACGGGAAGATCCGTCTTGAAATTGATTACACGCATCAATTCATAGAGCAGCCCTATACCTACGAGATGTGGTTTACGGACAAAAAAGGAAAGCGAGGTCATTATTTCCATCAAAAGGTTGGCAAGTGGGGTTGGATAGATTATGAGGCACCTTTAGAACCCGATTCAATAACCAAAACCGTCATGAGAAAAGATGCGGACACACTCTTCGTTTCAGAAAATTGGTACTGGAAAGGACGGGCTCACATTGAAGCTGAAAAAATCTATTTCAAAGACAAGGGACACGGTTTTTTTGATGGAATGTACCACGGAAAAAATGTCGAATGGTCAGCAAACGGGCAAAAGCTACATGAAGGCGAGTTTCGTTTCGGTGTTGCCATGCCGGGTTGGAAAAGATGGAATCCCGATGGAACGCTGAGAGAAGAGAAATAAAATGCTGTAATTAGCACAAGTCGATGGCCTACCATATTCAAATATACCGTATACCCGAACTGAATGGTAGTGCCATGGCTTTTCGGATTTTTGTGGACGGTGAAGAAACTGCGCGGATCAAAAGCATTGACGAGACCATAGACCTTGAATTGGAGGATGGTACACACTTCATTCAAGTAAAAATGTGGCCCGACTATTACAGGTCAACCCCCATTCAAGTTGACAGCAGGATAGCCGCAGCAAATCCTATTCTGTTTGCAGGTTTCACAGGAAAACTTGGATTCAGTTCGTTAAGGCGTGATGAACTGAAGCTCTTACCCGAAAACGAATTCAAAGAAGTTGTAAAGCCAGCCAAGCCTTGGCCCAAACTCAGTTCGATGAATATGGCCTTGGTCACTCTTGTAAGTTTGTTGATTGGCGGGTACATCGTATTCGTTTCACAATCTACTGCGCAGAATGAGGACAACTCTTTCCTTGCACTTCTTCTTGGGGTCGGTACGGCAATTGGGGGCGTCTCAGCTTTTTACTTCAATCGGTCCAAGACCAACTCGAAATTTGCTTACAATAAACCGCTGTTCGATGCTATTTCGTTGCTTATTCTTCCAATGCTTCTCAGCATATCCGCAATGGAATGGTACATCTCGGTAGGGTTGACCGTCATTGGTGTTTGTCTTTGGTTTTACCTTATTTCTGTTAAGAACAAGCGGATGGTCATCTGACCCTGATAAGAACACAGCCAAATCAGGCGCTCCAGGCCACCAGAATGTCGCGTGGGCCTTTGTATGGCAAACGGCCGTGCGAGGTGCTGAAATTGTCGATCATCAGCACGTCTCCCAATTTCCATGGGGTGGCCACAAGGTTGTCCCAAATGAGTTTTTCCACGTGCTCCACATACGAACGCGGAATCTCACTTCCATCGGCAAAGACCATGTGCATGGCCTCGTCCTCTGTCTTCTTGAAGATGCGCTTGAAGAACGTGATGGTCTTCAGCGCTACCAGATAGCGCAGCGAAAAGAAATCGCCTCTGCGTTTATAAATGTGTTCATATTCGATGGCAGCCGCTTCGCGATGGAAGACCTGAAGGTGATTGAACCACACCATCTCACCCGTTTCGGGATGTTTCTGTACCGAAGGGCGGTCATTCACCAAACGGAGACGGTCATCCGGCAACCATGTTGGATGTAGATCATTCTTCTTGCACTCCTCTTCCACCTTTTCGTGGTCGGTTGTCTTGAATAGCTCATCCCACTTTTTGAGTTGGTAGACATCGTTCCTTGACTTGGAGTTTGGCCCCGTGTAGTTACGGATGAGTCGCACACCTTTCTCCTCAAAGTCTCTTCGGATTTTTGGATCCATCTGCTCATACACCTTGCGGAAATCACAAATGGGCGTCTCGCCTCCATCTTTTGGTTCCACGTAGCAGAAGAAGAACAGGTAGCGTGGTGCCGTTGGCAGAAAGCTCATCTCGCAATGTTGCATGATGGGGTAATGCCCTGGCAACTCACTGGCCGAATGCACAAACTTGGTTCGACTGTTTCGTGGCGAAGTCCCTGCGTAATTGTTCTGAAGTCCAGGCTCCAAGGCCAAGGCCACTGCCTCAAAATCTTCGGGTGTGCGGATATTGTACCCACGGAACATGATGGCTCCGTTCTTCAACAGTTCCTGTTTCAGGGAATTCTTCTCGCTGGCAATGCGCGAGACCAACGTTTCCTTCGAATCGTCCCCGTTGGGAGATACAGTATATAATGTGTTCGGCATGTTCTGGGATTGAAGTCCCGAAATTGCAAAATGCCAACAGCATTAACAATTATTATCAGGATTCCATAGGTTTGGCACGGTTATCCTTCCAACCGAATATCCGTACTTTGTGAAACCAATGAGGAAACTTCTTTATCTCGGAATGGTGCTGTTGTATTTCGGCTCTGCCCAAGCGCAGAACCGCGATGTGGATCGCGTTCTGCTTGGAGGTATCATCAAAAACAATCTCACTTCCGCCCCCGTTCCTGCGGTGCACGTTCTCAATCTGACCGATTCACTCGCCACGATCACTTCGCCCGAAGGAGCTTTCAAAGTTCCGGTAGATCTGGGCGACAGTCTGGTGTTCAGCTCCATCGGGTATCACAGCAAAGCCCTCATCATTACCCAAAAGGAAATGGAGGCCGACTACATTGAGGTACGGCTTTCCCCGCGCGATTATCAGCTCTTGGAAGTGGAAGTGAACCCATTCGGCACCAAGGAACAGTTCCGAGACCGCTTCATGGATCTGGAAACCGATGACGGAACGGTGAAGATCGTGGGTATCAAAGCTCCACCGAAAGACCCGCGAACCATTCCCGTAACCGAAGATGCACAGGAGATCAAAAAGGCGAAATACCTTCTCAACCCTGCTTCATTCATCTACGGAAACCTGAGCAAAGAGGCCAAGGCACGGCAGGAATTGCACCGTTTGGAGGCGCAGCAAGAGAAGCATCGTTACAACTATCAGAAGTTCAACGATGAGGTCGTTAATCGAATAACTGGCTACGAAGGAGACGAGCTGCACGAGTTCATGGACTATTGCAACTTTTCAGAGGATCAGATCTATCGGTACACCGAATACGAACTGACCGTTGCCATTCTGAACAAACAACGTTCTTTTGAAGCTTCGAAGAAGGAAAAAAGCAACTGAGGTTTATCAAATATCGGTTGTTAAAAATTGTGTAATCCCAAATTTTCGGCATCCACGTTATTAAAGGCAAGAATACTATCTTGCACCGCAATTGGAGTTTTGATGAGATACGTTTATCTATTGCTCTTCTGCCTGTGTTGTGTATCGCTGCACGCTCAAGAAGCTGGAACCGCAGGTTCGGAGAAGCCCGAGTCGTCTATGACCAAGGAAGAGAAGATCGCTGCGGCCAAAGCCAAGGCCAAAGCTGCTTCCGATACCACCGATGCTCCTCCGGCCATGACCCCATACGAAGAAGCAGCCAAAAGCTACGATCTGGCGCTTACGCTGAAAGAGCAGCGCAAGTATGATGAAGCGCAGGCCGAATTTGACAAGGCCATTGAGGTTGATCCGAACTTTGTAGAAGCGTATGTTGGACGTGGTGGCATCAAATTCCAGAAGATCGAGTTTCCTGCTGCCATGGAAGATTACAACCGTGCGGTGGAAATAGCGGAGAATCTGGTGGAAATGCACGAGTACAAGGCATCTATCAAAAAGGTTCTGGCCGATTATGAAGGATCCAAGATCGAGGGAAGCAAGGCTGAATACATGAAATCGCGCTTGGCAGAAGCGCTTTATCATCGGGGGCATCTTAAGCGCTTTATGGAAGACAATGGAGGTGGCTGCCAAGATCTGAGAAAATCATTGGACCTTGGTTATTCCCGGGCTAAAACTGATTGGCCAGACCTCTGTCAATAATCTCTTTTCCGGAATTTCCCAAAATCACACACACTTTCTCCTTGAAAGTGTTGATTTCTATCGCTGAGAAGTATCGGACGTACATTTTCTGGAGTGGATTACGATAAGCCAACGAGTATCTTCTCGATCATTACTGTGATCGATTGCACGCAAAAAGAAAGCCCCTCCTCTTTCGAGAAGGGGCGGGAACGTCAGGGCACCATCCAACCCTTGAGCGTTCCGTTGGCGTTAGCCAACTTCCTGTTCCATAAATGCTGCTTGATCGTTCTGCTCGGAAAGCGTCCAACCATCGGTTGCAGAAGTCTCCAGCCAAACCTTTCCCGATCTGCGAAAAACCTGAACCGCTATCCCGAATTTCTCTTGGAAACCGCTCTCCACTTCAGCCACCGTTGAGTCTTTTGTGATGGTAAGCTCTCCCTCATTGTGTGCAGTTCTCCACTTTCCAATCGGAGAATCGGTTGGCAGCATGTCTTCTTTTGCAGAAGTCTCACCTGCTTCATGCGGCTTCTTGAAGAATTCGATCTTCAGATAAGGGAAGCCTTTGCTGAATTCCTCCTGAATAGCGGAGATGATCCGCTTGTCGTCTATGTGCAACTTCATGGCTGGCTCCTTTATTACATCCACTTGGCCACGAAAGCCATGAACTCATCCTTCAATTCGCGGTAAAGTTTTTCGTACGTGTTCACCTCTTCACGCAATTTGGTATGGTCGGCAAACAGCACATGATCAATGGCAATTGGATGGTCTTTTGCCTGATTGGCAAGAAACTTCTCGTGATCTCCACATTTGCTGATCAACTCTTCTGCTACTTCTCGCTGACGGATAAACTGATTCTGAAAATGCTCTATCTGAGCCGTTACTTCCGTTTTACTGTTCTTCTGAACAAGTTCACCCAATCGGTTTTCAAAGATCAGAAGCTCATCCAGATAGAACTTCATATTATTCGTCCACACGCGATGCTCGAAATGCAGTTCGTCAATGTGTTTTTTGGGGGCAGTTGTTGTTGTCATGATGGTGTTTTTAATGATTAACTTCTGGAAGCGAAGTAACCCCACATCACTATGACCAACTGTGACCTCGGTCGTTGAAAAAACTGATAAAAGTCTGTAAGCGGAACAGCTTGGCCTTAACGCTTAAAGAAGCGGCTCTGAAGAGTTGCATCGTCAGCAAGTACGGTGATCACGTAGATACCTGTTCCAAGTTCCGACACATCGATGGTTCCAATACTCTTCCCGTGCATCACCTCTCTACCCGCCATGTCGGAAATACGATAACGGATGTTGGTGTAGTTTTTTCCAAGATGAAGTACATTCTCCACCGGATTGGGATATACGGTCAAGTCCTTTGTTGCATCTTTGGATGGCTCGTTGACGCCAGCAACCAAGTTGGAACCGAAGACCCAAAGCCCCGTCTGCATGTCGGACGCAAGAATATGCCCCGAAGGCAACAGCGGATAAACGCCCCAGCAACCACGGTACAGTCCATTGACATGCGGTTCGGTGGATGTATCGTAAAACCCCGCCAACTGTGGGTGGGTCGGGTCAGAACAATCGAACATGTACAGTCCATCGAAGTAGTATGAGATGAACAACTGATCTCCCCTATATATAAGGTTGTGAGGAATGGAGTTCTCATCCACGCCAGAGGTAATGGTGTCCACCACATGCAGATCGGCCATATCGGACACATCCACGATCTTTACGTCCTTCCCAAATGTTTCATCGGCCAAGGCATAGTACGGTTTGTCGGCCATGAGCCAACCGCTGTGGTTGTAGCCACTCTGCGGGTACACATCCATGGAACCGATCATTACAGGGTTGTTGATGTCATGGAAATCGACCACGAAAAGTCCGTTGGTTCCTGCATTCAGATAGGCCGTATCGCCACGCACGTAGGTGTCGTGTACATAACCGATCGGTCCCCAGAACGGAACATCCAACGGACAATTGAGCAATAGCGTTGGTGAGGTCGGATCGGCCAACGAGAAAACGGCAAACAGCAGTGGTCCACCGCACACGTACATCCGTGCGCTGGAACTATCGATGAAAATATTGTGCGACCTTGGGAACAGCTCCCCGCTGTCATAAACCAACGGTGCCGAATCGGGTAAGAAACGAAGGTCGGCTATCTGCAAGGAGGCATTTCCCTCATCGGAAACCATGTAGAGACAATCATCAAAATCATGGAAGTCGCGATGAACCACCGTTGAGCCAGTTACTTTCCCTTCAATGAAAACCACCTGCTCCGACTCGGCCGGAACCGTCACATCAAAAATGTGCGTGCCCTTGGAGCTGCCAATGATGGCATACTCCTTCCCATTCTTGGCGTAGCCCCATATCTCGTTGTAGCGATTATTGTGTGCCGTGGAAGGAATGATGGTCGAATCCTGCCAATTGAAAAGCGAATCGATATTCAGACTTCCCTGCGCGAAAAGTGAATTTGCAGCTACACAGAAAAGAATGGTGCAAAGGTGTTTCATGCGGCCGAAAGTAACTCAAAGTTCGCAACGGAATAACCCGTCAAAAGACCGATATGAGAGATACTTCATTATTAATGTTGCCCGCAATTGGCGCAGTTCACAACAATTCGGCAACTTGGCGGCTTAATTCAGAATTGCATGAAGCGAACGCTCATTTTGCTTGCCATCATTCTCGCAGCTTTCACAGGAAGGGCGCAAGAATATTTTCTCAAGTCTCCAGATGGAGACATCAAAGTGGAGATCCTGGTCAGCGCTAACACGGTCTATCGGTTGTATTACCGTGGGAAATTGATCATGTACGGAAAGCCGATGGGACTCCTGATCGGCAAAAAGAACCGTTTGGGGCACAAGGAATTCGATGCCAAGTCGAGCACCAATTCGGTTGACAGAATCGTGAAACCCATTGTACCGTACCGCTCAAGCGAGATACATGAAGGCTACAACGAACTTTCCTTGGAGTTTGAAAGCGGCCTGAGCATCGATTTCCGATGTTATGATGAAGGCTTCAGCTATCGTCTTCGCACCTCATTCGAACAGGAAGTGACCATCAAAGAGGAAATGATGGGTTTTGAACTGACCACCGACCCCGAAGTGTGGTATCCGAAGGAAACGTCCTTCTACTCCAGCAACGAGCAGAAATTCATTCCTACCAGTAGCATGCAATTGCGGAAAGGTGAAAAAGCAAGCCTTCCCGTATTATGGAAACGCGACAATGGCACGTTCATCATGTTCACGGAGACGGATCTGCACGACTATCCCGGTCTGTATCTGAAAACAGATGGCGAAGGTGGCTACAAAGGCATTCATCCACCGTACCCAGCCTCAGAGATCAAGTTTTTCGACCGTTTCGAGATGGCTGCATTCAAGCACAATTGGATCGCTCGCACCAATGGCAACCGAAGCTATCCTTGGCGCGTGTTCACCATTGCGGATGATGAGGAAGGACTTTTTGCCTCGAATCTGCCTTGGTTGCTTGCCTCCGAAACGGAAATGATTGATACCGAATGGATAAAACCCGGTAAAGTGGCGTGGGACTGGTGGAATGCGCTACAACTGGAAGGTGTGGATTTCAAACCCGGCCTCAACACGCAGACCTACAAATACTACATCGATTTTGCTTCGAAGAACGGTCTCGAATACATCGTGCTGGATGAAGGCTGGTACAAATTGGGCGATCTACTGAAGGTGAAAGAGGAAATTGACATCCCCGAACTGGTGCGCTACGGCAAGGAGAAGAATGTGAATGTGATCCTTTGGGTGGTTTGGAAAACCCTCGAATCGCAGTTTGACGATGCTTTCAAGCAGTTTTCCGATTGGGGAATTGCGGGCATTAAAATGGACTTCATGATGCGGAACGATCAGGAGATGATCGCTTTTTATGAGAAAGTGGCCAAGGAAGCTGCCGCCCGCAAAATGCTGGTGGATTTTCATGGAAGCCATTGCCCGAAAGGTTTGCAACGCACCTACCCGAACGTGCTGACCTTTGAAGGTGTGCGCGGATTGGAATGGAACAAATGGAGCAGCGCCATCACGCCTACGCATGATGTGACGCTTCCATTTACCCGCATGCTTGCCGGGCCGATGGACTACACTCCCGGTGCCATGGAGAATATCGGCAACCCGAAGAAGCATCATGGCAATTTCAAGCATCCGAAAAGCATAGGCACCCGCTGCCACGAGTTGGCCAAATATGTGGTTTTTGAAAGCCCATTGCAGATGTTGGCCGATGCACCCACCGCCTACGAAAAGGAACCTGAGTGCATGAAATTCCTGGCCGCAGTACCCACAACCTGGGACGAGACCATTGTGCTTGATGCCAAGGTCGGAGAACACATTCTATTGGCACGAAGAAAAGGCGATACATGGTTCATTGGCGGCATGACGGGAGCCGTTGGCCAGACCATCAGCATCGACCTTGCATTCCTCGGTAGTGGACAGTATGAAATGGAGCTTTGGCGCGATGCGGAGGACACGCGGAAGAACGGTTCGAGCTACGAATACTTCAAAGAGACAAGCATTGTTCCTACCATGAAATATGTGATATCGATGGCCGAAGGTGGCGGTTGGGTAGCGGTTATCAGAAAATCAGGAACTTAGGGCATCCATCAACCAGATAATATGAAGAAGGTCTGGCTCATTGCTTTCAACATCATCACGCTGCTGGCGTGGTCGCTCTTTCTGTTCCATGTACTATTGCATGGTCTGGCATTCGATGAGCAGAGTTTATTGATGCTGACGTTCGCGCAAGCGTTGGCCATCTTCGAGATCATGAATGCGGTGATCGGTATTGCAGGCGCCAATTGGCTTCTCACGGCCATGCAGGTCTTCTCGCGCCTCCTTATCGTATTCATCCTCAACTGGATTCCAGCTGATCTGCTTCATGAAACCGGTTGGCTTTCGGGCTTTGCCTTGGTGAGCATCGCGTGGGGCATTACCGAGATCCTCCGCGCGTTGTACTACCTCACTGAGATATTCAAATTGAATGTTGGCTTTGTCACCTTTTCGCGCTACACGTTCTTCATTCTGCTTTATCCGCTGGGTGTCACAGGTGAGTTCATGGTGATGTTCACCTTCTGGAAATGGCGGGCGTTCGAGTTCAACCTTATCAATGTGGCACTTGCGGCCGTGGCCCTCTCCTACTTCGTTTTCTTCCCAAAACTTTACGGCCACATGTGGAAGCAGCGCAAGAAGAAGCTGACCTGATGTGATGGAACAGAAGGAAACTTCCAATACAAGATAACTCCTTGGAACCGCAATTTACCTTGGCCGACACGGCTCTCATTCTCTAATGATGGACTAAACGACTATGTACTAAAAGTCCATAGGTTTGATTGACGACTGAAAGTCGTCTTTCACTCAATGATGAAATTGCTTCCGCCATTGTCATCACTCCTTCTGTGATGCTCCAGATATTCATTCACCATTTCATCTGTTATGTTGCCTGTACTCCAACACC